>JAHEEB010000103.1:1124-9382 GCA_024640925.1 Bacteroidota bacterium
TAATGACAAAATCGATTGGGCGACAGGCATAAAAATCGTGAATCCACTTGTTCAGGTTTGTTCTGTTATCATGATCAATACCATATCGTTGTGTAGAATCAATATCCGATTTTCCTGTTCCATATATTTTGCCGGGAGTGCCACCAATTCCTACACATTTTACCGATCCGGTTATTCCTGTATAAAAATGATTTTTTAAAACAGGCAGACAAATTAAAACATCTGCATCATGATATAGTTTGTTTTGATAGATAGTGCGTGATTTATTGGGTTTTATATTATCCGGATAAAGGGAAATACTATCGGGTAAATCTACTCCGACCAGGTTTGGCGAACTGTACTCATACCAGGTACCAGAACTTTCTTCGATACCAATCCATTTGTCAATGCCTATAATCTGGTCCCAACCAACAGTTTTCATGTTATCTAATGTATTTCCTTTAGCCGACCCTTCTATAAGAAATATCTTACCTGTTGGATTCAGTTCATCAATAATATTTACAACTGCCTGAATTACACGATAGTCAGTAGCGATTCCATTCGCCCCCGGAGTCAATTTCTTACTATCGGCATAATTATAATCACATACCAGGTTTGGTTTTAGAACTACTGTATCTCCATCGTGAATAATATTCGTTAAACCACCAGCCATTTCCACAGCTTGCTCAACCATATCCTGTATCTCATCGGCAGTTATTTCCGATACCTGGGATTTTTCTGACTTAACTATGGCAACACTCGATTTGAAAGCCTCTATTTCTGTTGATTTCTCAGCCTTTACCTCGGGTAGGTCCTCTTTCGCATTGCTTTTCGACGCATATGATACAAAGGCAGGAATAAACATATATGATACCAAAAACATCGCACAACCAAATACCAGAAAAACAGAAGCTTTTTTCCATGAAGAATCAAATCTTGTTCTGGCTTTTTTTATTATTCTCACAGATATAATCGATCCTGTTAACCAGATAATAAACGAAGATGCGATTGGAAAAGCAGCCCTTTGACAAGGGTATAATGCCCTGGAAGGTTTTGGTATTACTCTTGCAATAAACCATATTGTTGCAATAATGCCTGTTAATATTCCAACTAACTTTAGATACCCCGATTTTGTAATTTTTAGTTTCATATTGATTTGAATTTGAATTTACTATTCAGATTAAGATATAACAATACTAGTCTAAATCAATGATCTAAAAAATACTATATTTATACCAAAATAGATGGTATAAATAATGCATACACAAAACTAGTGAAAGCAATAAACTATATTTCAGATATTTATTGTATAACCATACTTCTTGTTTTTTTTACATATCATTTAATGGTTTATTATGGAAGGAATAAGTATTCGCATCAACGATATAACCTGTATTTTGCCTTATTCTCAATTAGTTTGTTAGGTTACCTGGTTAATGGAACATACATGGGTCAATTTATATATAATTCAAATAATATTTTACGAAACTACCTTTCCGTTATCGAAGGCATATTTGTTTTCTTCATTGGATTTTTCCTTGCATTTTACATTTCCGATTTTTTTTCATTTCCGGAACATATATATAAAAGACTTAGGAATTTAATTTTTACCCTGGCTGTCATTCTTTTTTTTACCTTGTCTGAGCCTGTAATGGGGAGGATTTGGTACATACATTATCTTTTTACTCCTATTGTAATTAGCGTTGGAATCATCCAGTTGTTAATGTTTTTCACAATCTTGAAACATATTATTACAAAAAACCTTTATAAAAGCCGTGAAAAAAAAGCAATTCTGGCTGGTTTGTTACTTATTTTATTCAACCTTCTGATTGCTAAAATAATGCTGACAATAAACACGGAAAATCTTTTAGCCCGGAACAATTTTCTTACTGGCACAGCTGTATTATTATTCGCCTACGCCCTGTCACTGCGCTTTAATCAGGAGTTTAAGGATTTAGTGATTTTAAAGAATGATCTTGAGAAACTGGTTGGTGAAAGAACTTCTGAACTTACCTCGGCCAATAAAGCAATTATGGAAGCCAGCCAGAGAAAAATGAGTTTTTTCATCAATTTTGCCCATGAAACAAAAACTCCACTGATGCTTATCAGAAATTATCTTGACAGATATATATTTCAGAAGGGAATCGACCCGGAATTATTACTAATACGTAAAAATTTCGATAAGCTTTATACCGATATGGTCAACTATTTGGATGAGGAACGATTATCAGTTGGCCAACTATATAATATCGAAAAAAAAGTAGTAGATATTTCTTCCATTACTAAAGATAAAATTGAGCTTTTCAGGTTAGCTGCTGAAATAAAAAACATCCATATTATTGAATCAATTGATGAGAATGCTATCGTTTTTATTGATTCACAAGGTTTTGATAAGATTGCTAATAATCTCATTGATAATGCAATAAAGTATAATTGGGAAGGGGGCAAAGTTAAAATTACTGTTAAAAAAACCCCTGGTGAAGTTATTTTTAAGGTAACAGATAATGGACCGGGCATTTCAAAGGAACAACAAGAACATATTTTCGAACCATTCTATCAAATTCATGAAAAACAAAACGAAGAAGGTTTTGGTGTTGGTCTTTCGGTTGTTAAAGCATTAACTAAAGAGCTGAATGGAAGATTGAATTTTATGAGCAAAGAAAACCTTGGAACTACATTCGAACTGAGGTTTAAATCTGAGAATATTCATTCGATTGTCGTCGGGGAAAATTGTGATATTCAGTCAGAACGAGTTAAAAATATCAAACAATCAGAATTTTCAAATGAAAAACGAACGATTCTTCTGGTTGAAGATAATTTGTCATTGTTGCAATTTATTCAGCAGGAATTAAGTTGTGAGTTTAATGTTTGTGTTGCTTTGAATGGAAAAGAGGCCTTAAAACTTTTAAACGATCATACCTTTCCTGACCTGGTAATAACAGATGTTATGATGGACGAGATGAACGGTCTCGATCTTTTCAATTACATGAATAATCATCCTCGTTATTCTTCTATTCCTTTAATTTTTATTACGGCTAAATCTATTAAAGAGGAAAGGCTGAAAATGCTTCAGAAAGGTGCTTCTGATTATATTTTCAAACCCTTTACACTAGATGAACTTAAAGCCCGTATCACTTCTGTTTTACAAAACAGAAAAAAATCAAAAAATGAAGGTATACGCGAAGCAATAGGATTACTAGAACAACAGCTGGAAAATGAAACACCAATAATTTCAAAAAGAGCTATTCCGGATATTTATAAACGATGTAAGGAATTAGAACTGACGGAAAGACAGAAAGATATTGTTGTTTTATTGGTAAAAGGAAACTCATATAAACAGATTGCTGAAGAGCTCAATATTTCAGATAAAACAGCAACCAGGCATGTACAGAATATCTTTGAAAAGCTTGGAGTTCATAATAAAGTAGAGCTTATTAACCTGGTAAACAATTAAAATTGATACCAGTAAAAAAATATTACCCCATTCTTTCTTTAATATTCCTGTCAATTTTCGCAGGAGTTATGTGGCGTTTGGAGATTGAATACCATGGGTGGGCAGGGTTAACGTGGATAAAATACCCGCATTATTCCATTCCACTTGGGGTTATCTTTTTTTTAACCTGGGTTAATTTTCAAGTAAAACCCATAAATACTTATAAAAGAATACGAATCAATCTGATTGCCCTGATATTTGTGTATTTAGTATTTACCCTGATAAAGATTTCTTTATTCTACAATAATGTTGGTGGTTCATCTGCACTTGGGTTTATGATGCTTCCAAACTGGTTAATTATTTTCATTCTGTTTTCATACCTGTTACTTTTACCCCTTCTTTCGGTGGGAACGTATTCTATATTAAGAATATTTTCCATTCAAATCAGAACCAGATATCTTCTTTATTCCATTGTGTGTATTTATTCTTCGATTCCTGTATCTCTTTTTATAACCCGGTATATTTTCCCTTATGAAAGAAACCTGATCCATGCCATTAAAACCGGGGTTATTATTCCATTTATTACGTTCTCGGTTGGTATCTTGTTTCTGGGAGAATTTGGTTTTAGAAAACCACTTAAAGCGAATGATACAATTGATGAATTATCTGAAAATTAGTTTTTCTTCGGATTTACTCTGGTTGAAAACTCAACTCACTGGCATAAATATCAATAAGAGCATTGTATAATTCAATGTCTTTGTTTTCTTTTTTCTTTATTGCCAGTGTTTTGGCCTGCAAAAGTCCTCCCTGGTAATACCGGTGAAACCATGGCATTACCATTAATACAGCATCAAGTATTGACAGGTTGCCGATAGAATAAACATAAATAACGGCAAAAGAACCTGTAAGAAGAAAAGAATTAAGAGCTGCCTTATATTCACCCAGGTAAAGTTGTCCTAATCCGGGAATGATACTGAGCATCATAGGCAGATAGACGTTGAAATCATCGTTTTTTGCAGCTTTTTCATAGAGAGAATCGATGCTTTCTTCTAAATTATTATCCTCATTGTTTAAAGCTGCCAATAGAGCTGTTTTTGAGGAATTGAAATCTTTCAGTCTATAATAAACAAGGGCTTCATAAAAATTTTTTTGCTGAACATACTTTGAACTGAGACTATCAGGCAAAGAATAGATCTGAGTTAAAGCATAGTTGGGTTGATCAAATTGCAGGTGCAGTGAAATTATTTGAAATTTCATTTCAAGTTTTGCACTATCACTCGTAAACAAATCGAAAGCTAACTCATAATAATAGAGCGATTTATCAGGGACCAGAACTCTTCGATAGCAATCTCCCAACAATTTGCATGTTTGCGGATCCTTGTTCTCTGCGAAAAAAAATACACGCCTCAATTCCGAAATGGCTTCCTCATAATCTCCGTTGGAGTATAAAGCCTTTGAGTGGGCATAGGTCTCATTAAGAGTTTGAGAAAAAACAGAAATTGAGAAGCTAAAAATTACTATATGTAGAAATAAAAGCTTCTTCATATTCTTTCAGAATTAAGTTTTCCATTTCGAAATTCTTTTTATTTGCGGCTTTTACTGAACCATACAAATTGCCTGCATAGAATGAGAAACTAATTCCTCCCATTAACCAGCCATATATACTTTGTATGCCCTTATCATCAAATCCTCTGTATGATTGCCATGCCGTAATGCCAACAAACAGAAATGAGAATAACCCGTCTTTCCAGTAACCACTGTAAACTTTACCAGACCCCGGAACTATGGCCGACATAGAAAAGCTTAAAGCTGGATTTTTATATTGTATGTTTGATGCTTTCTTCATTATTGGAACAAATTGTTGAAGACCATTGTAGTTTTCAATAAATGGTAAATAACCCGATGCTTTGTCCCATTCTTTGTTAAACATCGATTCGGACATTTGCAGAAATACTAATCCCTGTGAAGATAAGGGATTAGAGAGAATCTCTGAGTTTAACTGAGGGTAATTATCCGTCAGAATCATCAGTTTCCCACGTAAAATTGACAATGTATCGTTATCATACAATTTATGAAATTCGTGATTCGAAAATTTGATTCCTTCGGTATATTTACCTGCCTGAATATAACAATCGTGAATTTTTATATTTGCTAGTGTATTGAGAGAATCAATAAATAAAATTCGTTTGAATTCAGGAATAGCTAAATCATATTCATGAGAGCTATATAAATAATTTGCAAATTTAACGGAATTGGAATAACCAAACAGGTCTTGTTCCTGGGCATGAGAACTGAGAAAAATGAGGTTAAGTAAATAAATTAAAAAAAGTCTATTTTTCATTATAATGCCAATCTCGAACAGGATCAATAAGTACTTTATGAACATTATCTAATGGGTAATACTCGGGCGACATACCATTACATCTCGAAAACCTATCCCAGAAATTTACTATGCCCTCAAAAATACCCTGTTTCTTGATGGCCATTAAAGCATACTCGGAACACGAAGGAGTAAAACTGCACGAACTGGCATCCTGCGACGAAACATATTTCTTATAAAACAAAAACATGTTGCCAAAAAACAACTGGTATTCAGAGTTGTATTGTTTAGCCGACTGAATATACTTACTTTCGATTTTCGATGTCGATTTGCGCTTGAGTTCATTCAACTCTTCAGGTGTTTGCGCTGAAGAGATGACATTAAATAATATTAGGCTAATGAGACAGGTATTTATATTTATAAAACGAATCATTTTTTACATTATTAAGTACCACATTTTTGTATGTAGTTATTTTTTTAGTTTCTTCACCATTAGGAAGATAGGTAATTTGTAGCACCTGTCCAGGAAAATTCATTCCATTAATCTGAATATAATTGGAAAAAATTTGCTTGCTAATAATAACATCTTTTGGTCCATATGTAATTAGCCCCTGTAAATTATTATCCTTCTGCGATAACAACATTTTTGAAACCTGGCTATTAACATATTTGTCTGCCAGTACCCAAGTACTAATAATTAATCCATTTTCTTTTTCTACTTTCTCTAGTTTGAATGGAGTTTTATTTAGACCATAATAATCAAGATCGCCATTTAAAAATAAATTGAATACAGAAAAGTCAATTAAATTATTTGAGAGGGAATGTTTCTGATAGTTACCAGTAATTGCTTTGATTGACGCTGTATCATTTACAATAAGGATCTCTTTCTCTGGAAATTGCACATCAAAAACTATCTGTTGCTGGTTTTTATCAAAATACACCCGGCCCATCATCAAATTCTCGAAATCCGGACCTTTTTCCTTAATTGTATAATCGGCTTCGATTCTGTAATAAACCTGGGAATATAAAACTATAGGAACAAAAAAACCCATAGTTATAATTAGCAACTTTTTGAAATACATAATTATGGGCTTTTTTATATTTTAGTAATAGTATGTTGTACTTGACAATGCACCTAGAACTGTAGATGCAGCTACTCCAATCCAATACGATATTTTCTGATCATGATCCTTGTTTTCGTTTACAGCCACAACAAAAAAACCAATCGGGCAGCAAAGAAAGCCCCATAAAAATCCATCCCATACAAACATAAAATCACTCTGAGAACTGGTTCCCATCGTTTTTAAATTAATCTCGGACAGATCGAACATTTTGCCTGTTTCAATTTGTGTTAAAGAAACAAAATTGTTCTCAACAACATAATTTTCTAAAGCAGATAAATCAGCAAATTCCTCATTTAATGCTTGTTCATCAACACTAAATAACTCGGCATTTCCTGCAAAAGTCAGACTTGCAAAGAAAAGGCTGATGGTAAGTAGTAACGTTTTTTTCATATTTTAATAGTTTAAGTTACATAACAACAACAACAACAACAAATATACCATTCTGTAAAAGTTTTATATTAATTTCTACTAATAGACAACAAAAATATGATTAGGTTGAAATTTTAAGCATCTTTTCTATAAATATATTATACTTTCATTTTCATGATGTAATAAATGGGGCAAATACATTGAGTATCAGGTAAAGAAAAGTATAATTCTCTGCCAGGAAAAAGAAAACAAAAACCGGGCACATCCTATCTTGCCCGGTCATTAGCTAATTATTGATTAATTCACCTGCTTTTTAATCCGATAGATTTTTTATTCTTCCATCCTAAAAAACAAATAAAAAAAGCCATTCTTTACGAGAATGGCCTTTTCTATTATAGATTTACAATCCATTCTCATTCATTTTCGAACATTTTTATTCTGATTTGATGTATTTGTGTGGTTTTTCATTTTTCTGATTCATTGTGACAAATATACAATAAATAGTTTTGTTGTAATAGTTATTTTGCATTTATTCATGTATTTATTTACGTTTATGAACAATATAGTTACAATTAAATGCTAATTAAGCGTTTTTACTTACAATTAATCATTCTATTTTTGAAATAATTGAATCATTTTAAGAATGGTTTTAGCAAAATTCGGTAAACACAATGAAATAATATATTTTAGTATTCTTGTACCTGATAAAAAGATTATATGAATCAATTTCAAAAACTTGTAATTTACTATTTTTCCGGTACCGGAAACTCAAAACAAGTTTCAAACTGGGTTGCAGAAGTTGCAGGTGAAAAGCAAATACCAACCGAAATTATCGATATCTCTAAAATTAACAGGAAACATATTTTACAGCCTCCTGTAAATGCCCTGGTTGGTTTTTGTTCTCCAACACATGGGTTCAACTATCCGCCTGTTATGATATATTTCATTTTTCGCTTTCCTAAAGCAAATAACAACAAGGTTTTTTTGATGAATACCAGGGCTGGCGTTAAACTGTATAAAATATTTTTACCCG
>JAHEEB010000698.1 GCA_024640925.1 Bacteroidota bacterium
TTTCCAAATGGTATTCGCTGTAATGTTGATTGTTTGTACATCGCTCTCATTTGTATGCTCCGTGCATCCAATTAATGCCAATATACCAAGAAGCGAAGCATGTTTGATAATCTTAATTGCCTGATTTTTCATATATTTTTTTTAATTCAACTGTCTTTATAAAGAATCCTAAAAATAAGAAAATACTTGTTTATTTGACTGTTTTCAAATCTTTAATTTAGTTAGCTAAACAGCATAATTCTGTCCTCATTTAAAATGAAATCCAAAATAGCGATAGGTATGGCTACTAACAGCAAAAGTTAAAGGTATTGTGAGATCAATAATAGCATTTTTGGTTCGGTTTTAAAGACATTCTTTTGTATTAAGTTTTCAGATTAAGAATACAGGGAAAGTGAATGTATGAAATCAATGAAGGTAAAGGTTGTGCTGGCAAAGATTAGGTAGTCCGCATATATATAGTGCAATTGTGAAATCAAACATCATTTATTATAGAATAAATTTTTTTATGATCCTCTACCGGAGCTAAGCTAAATCATGTTTGGTCCATCTTTCTACATAAAGTTATTAAAATTAGGGTTTTTTTATTTTCTGCTGTATTATTAGCAAAGATTCATAGGGTTGGAATAATAGGTATTATTGGGTTTAATTAGGTTTATTAGGCTAATTAAGAGTTTTGTTAAAGTTGGTTTAAGTACAGTTTCAGAAAAGGTGCATTGTCCATATTCAATGCGCCTTTTTATTTTAATTTTTTAGTCATAACTGAAAAAATAAAAAAAGTTAAAGAGGCAGTCCAAAAAGGTATTGGACACAAAAGCCAAAGCCTCAAAGTTTCAAAATACTTTTGTCTTTGAGGCTTCGTGGCTATTTGTAATTTTTTCGGACACCTCTTAAGGTGAACTATTGAATGAAGAGCTTCTGCAACAGGCTGGTGTTATTTGAATATACTTTTACAAAATAAATACCTTTCGCACCAATCTCTTCCAAAGAGATGGTTTCGGAACCCCTGATATTCCTGTTTAATAAACATCTTCCAAGGTTGTCATAAATCGAAATTTCAGCTTCTTCATTTTTGTCAAACTCAACAGTAACCTCTTTGTTTGCAGGATTAGGAAATAACCGGAATGATGAATTCTCATCTATCGGTTCAATACCAGAAACTCCTGTAGTGATGGTCACCGAATTGCTTTGTCCCGATTCGTTCCCTGCTATATCTCTGGCTATTGCTGTAAAGGTATAACTTGTTTCCGGAGTCAGGTCTGTCAACGTTATTGACTCTCCTGTGGTTAAGCCAGCGGAGGAAGTCCCGTTTATTACCAAATAGGAATCAATACCCAAATCATCAGTTGAGGCGTTCCAACTCAAATCGACAGTAGTAGAGGTAATATTTGAAGCGCTCAGATTAAGCGGACTTGTTGGGAATTCTCCGTTTGGATAGATATAATCTTCGATTAGCGGGTTTACATCCGTATTTAGTTTGTGTACATCTTTTCCGTCGCAGTTTCTGAGACTGTTTAGTTGCAAGTATGTACCGGCACTGCAGGTTGTTAAGTCTTCAGCATCGCCTCCTGCAACTATTGAACCCGACAAAGAAGCGTTGTAAAGCCAGGCTAGGTCTTTAACGACAGCATTGCCATAAACTTTACTGTAATGAACAATAGTACTCCCAGTGATTCGTGCATCGCCATAAATATCGCTAGCCAGGTAAACCCTCGACGACTCTTCCACTATACCATTTTGACGTACCTTAGAAGTAGAGCCCACAATGGCGTGTCCGCGAACAACAGCATTGCCACTAATAGCTGCGTTATCGGTTACTATAGCATAGTCTTCTATTCTTGCATTATCGCTTACGGTTGCATTTCCAAGTACCTGGGCATTTGGACCAACGTATGCAGTTGCTGAAACAGTTGCAGTTGCTGCAACCCATCCGCCACCATTGGCATGTGCTGCACCTGGATATTCACTTTTCTGGCTGTTATATCCGGTTTTATATCCTTCGGGCAGGGCTCCGGATATTTCCAAACCATAAGGGTATCGGTATATTTTTGGCCATCCTGGTTCCCAGTCGGAGTAATTGTGATGGGTTTGTGGTGCTCCGGTCACTACCAGATATACTGAACTGTCATCTGCATTCAATGTAAAAGTCGCTGTTCCATTTTGTGCTGAATAGAGATTGCTATAACGAGGTTCCCCATTCTTGTCAACGGCAACAAATCCATATCTCCATCCGGCTCCTCCTGCATTTGCATTGTCATATCCTGAGAATGTAATAGTAATCTCAGTGGCATTATCATTTGGATAAAGAGGGATAATATTGTATCCATAATCGCCAGGTGCAAGCTGTCTTGGTATAATGTAATGTCCCGGTTTACCCTGAATTGTGTCAAGTACAGTAAATTCGCGGCATACATAAGCGGCTCCTTCGGCATTGAGATAATTTTTTATAATATCATGGGTGGAGTAATCCCAGGAAACATTGTGCATGGCATAATATCCAAAATCATTGTTTAAATCATCCTGGCTGTAACTCTTGTTTTTCTTCAGAACTTCAAGAGGATGTTCTCCCTCATCTGCATTTAACCAGATTTTGTTGATTTCTTCCATTCCATAAGTATCATAAAGGTATTGCAGGAAGTAGATATTCTGATAAGCATGCCTGTATGAGCTGAAATGCATCATGGCTGTATTTACCCATCGTTCAGCCGATACTCCGCTCATATCTTTAGTTGCTGTGAGCGCCATAAAATTGGCATGAGATTCCCAGAACATGCTAAATACGGCATCATCTGTGTCTTTTATTCCTTTTCCAGGGTACTGGATTGGCACCATGGCCTGGCACGAATGTGCAAATTCATGGGCTATTACAAACCCACTACCACTGGTCGCGTTTGGGTGTACCCACATAGCACCGATAACACCATCTACAGAGCCACCTGTGGCCCAACCACCGGAATATCCGCCATCAGCCCATGTATCGGTAATTGTGATTACAAATTTATATTTCGACATGTTTCCTTCATTCTTGTTGGGAATAAAGTTGAATGTGTCGGTATACAGAGCATAATATTTTTCCAGTTTAGTAAGAATATCTTCCGGATCAAAGTCGATATTATCATCGCCATTGGCAGGGTTTTTCGGGTCGGCACCAACCAGGTTACCCCAGAATAAAACAAAGTTGTCCGATTGGGCTGTTTTGCTGTAACTCCATTCTTTATGGGATTTCAAATCAGATGGAATATAAATAGTTTTTTCCCCAACCTGTGCAGTATAACTTATTGAAGGCGTAATGTCTGTTGTCCCATCGGCCAACTGTACTGATATTGTAATGCCATCACCCAAATCAACAATAGAAGGAATTGAAACAGAAAAAGTAACAGCTCCATTCGTATCGGTAGCAGGTAATTCCATATCGGTTGTGTTTGAATTTAGGATTTCTCCATTCAATATGTAAGTCTCCGAAGTGGTAACTGTTGCATTTGTAACCAAGGCATCCCATTT
>JAHEEB010000699.1 GCA_024640925.1 Bacteroidota bacterium
TTTTTAATCAGCTGACCAACTGAGTTATAAAGCTCAATTTGCCTGATAGTAAGTTCAGATTCAACTGTAATCATATCAGTAAATGGATTTGGATAAACTTTTACATCATTACTCCCGGTTGTCTCAATGATTGAAGCACCTTTTAGTGCTGGCGCTTCGAAATGTGACCATGCATATGAACCTTTGTAATATATGTACCATATACCATTGATGGCTGCAGGCATAGTATTCGACCATTTATTGGTATAATCAACATCGTTGATTGTTACTTTATCCATATTCCATGAATTGACATAGCCAATTTCCTGGGTAGTTGACCAGCAATATTCACCTGCTCCATTCTGACTGAATGGTATAGTTATGGCAACCGGGTTACTGCATACTGTAGTACATGCACTTACTGTAACTGGTATAGTGACAGTTTTTGACTGATCAACTGTTGTTAAAGTAACAGTTGTAGTTCCTGCAGATATGCCGGTTATTATACCATTACTTATAATTGCTACAGCAGTATTGCCTGAACTCCATATTACACTCTTATTTGTAGCATTAGTAGGAGTAACAGTTGCTGTTAGTGTAGCTGAAGAACCTACACATAAGGTGACAGAGGTTGGGGAAACAGATACACCGGTAACTGATATACTGGAAGAACTTACTGTTATAGTTGCGGTAGCTGTCTTTGATTGATCGACTGTAGTTACTGTAATAGTTGCACTACCTGTTCCAACACCTGACACTACTCCTGCTGTATTCACTGATGCTACAGCAGTATTACTTGAACTCCAGGCTACACTCTTATTGGTTGCATTTGTTGGACTAACTGTGGCTGTTAATGTTGTTGTTGATCCAACAGTTACTGATGCTGTTGTTGGAGAAACCGTTACACCAGTTACAGAAGTACTTGATGAACTAACAGTAATTGTAGCTGTAGCAGTTTTTGACTGATCGACAGTTGTTACTGTAATAGTAGCGCTACCAGTGACAACACCTGTTACAACACCTGTTGAACTCACAGAAGCAACAGATGTATTACTTGAACTCCATGTAACACTCTTATTGGTTGCATTGGTAGGAGCTACTGTAGCAGTTAAGGAAGTTGCTCCACCAACAGCAATGGATGCGCTGGTTGGGGCAACAGTTACTCCTGTTACAGATACATTCGTACCACCGGCACCATTCACTTCTAAATGTGCCCAGGATACAGATGCTTTATAATGGATATAATATTGACCATCTATTTTTGAAGGCATACTGTTCGAATATGTATTCGTATATACCACTTTGTTTACCTCTACCAAATCGGTATTCCATGAATTAACATAACTGATGTTTCCTGAGGTTGAATAACAATACTCTCCTGCTCCGCTTATTGTTATAGGAAGTGTTGCAGAAACAGGATTACTGCATGTTGGAGCAGATGAGCTAACAGAAACAGTAGAAGTGGCAGTCTTTGATTGGTCAGCCGTTGTAACCGTGATAGTTGCATTACCAGTACTAATACCTGTTACGACACCTGCCGTATTCACTGTAGCAACAGCTGTATTATCTGAGCTCCAGGCAACTTTTTTATTGGTTGCGTTGGTTGGAGTAATTGTAGCTGTTAATGATGTTGTTCCACCGATAGATATTGATGTGCTTGTTGGACTTATTGATACTCCAGATACTGGTATAATTTCATTTACAACAGAAACAGTGCAATTGGCTTTCAAACCACCAGTAACAGTTGTAGCTGAAATTATAGCTGTACCTATTGCTAATCCGGTAACTATACCAGTGGAACTAACAGTTGCAACACTGGCATTACTTGTCGACCAGACAACAGATTTATCGGGGGTATTTGCTGGTAATACGGTAGCTGTAATCTGAGTTGTATTGCCAACTTTTACATTAACATATGTCGGATCAACCGAAATGCTTATATCAGTTGCAGTAATCACAATTTCACCTGCATCTGGTACTGCTTCAAACATTATATATTTTGTAGAATTAATTGTCAGTATTTCAGAATTAACTAATGTTCCACCCTGGCTTACAGTTGCATTTGACCAATCTTGAGGTAAATTTCTACGAATTGAAAGCGGAAGATTGTATATAGAATTATCAAGATTATCGGTCACGCTTAATGTAATACTATTGGTTTGATTAGAAACCTCAGTAACTGAAACAGCATTTCGTTCTCTTATATAACGAACAACATTACCGAAAGTAGCCACCCAATAATCGACTGCGTTGGTATTAACATAAGAAAGATGTAATCCAAGTTCTGAAGAACTAGTTGATGAATACCCTCCATCATTGTCAATACCATGAAGTAAAAACACACACCACCCGCTTGATTCTCTTGCCGCTGAGACTTTCGTATTAAAATCGGATGCTGTTTTAACAGCTCCCTGTTCGCCAGCAATAATCGAACTTATTTGATATAAATCGGATGGAGTGCTTGATTCGATTACGCCACTACATGATCTCCCTGCAATATAGTATTTTTGTATTGTTGTTAAATCTCCGATATTACAATATGGATAAGCTATTGTAACACATTTGGCATTAGTAATGTTACTATTAATAGTACTTTGTGATTGTTCCAGCTCAATTACCTGATCTGCAATGCTTAACGAATTCAAATTTGCATGAGTAATAGTATGACTTGCAATCTCATGGCCATTATTAGAAGCAGATTTATAACCTGACCAATCAGGAATCCAATTAGTGGTTGGAAAAAAAGTCATTTTATAATTATACTGGTCAAACAACGGCAAGGCAATAGGTATCTGATTACTTGTATTATCGTCAAAAGTATACGTTACCGCAGCTGTCTTAAACTGATACCACGTTCCTACTTCATAGTTTGTGGCTATTTGTGCGTTTAACGAGATAGTTAATAAAAATAAACTCATACATAGATGAATTTGAATGATCTTCTTCATGGCATTATAATTTTCAGAAAACAAAATAAGGTTAGATACAATTTGAATAGTCTGTCAAATCCAATTTCAACCAGTTTATAGATTGATTCAATGAATTAACATGGGGGAGGATGAATAAAAAATTCCTGTGCAAAATTGGCTTTATATGACATTTAGAGGGGTATAAAAAAGACAAGACCGATAAATTACGGTCTTGTCCTTAGAAAACAAATTATTTCCTTACAACAGACTTAATAATTTGTCCGTTGGAAGTTTCGATTCGTAAATAGAACATAGATGATGAATGATTGATTTCCATTGTAATCAAATTTGAATTGATTTCGCTGGCCTCAATCACTTGCAGCAATTGGCCTATTGAACTATACAATTCAATCTTTCTTACATCCTGTATACCGCTCAAATCGATATTAATCATATCAGAGAATGGATTTGGATATACAAGTACATCGGAATTCTGACTCATTTCAATACCCGTTGCACTCTTTACTGCAGGAGCTTCGAAATGTGCCCATGATACAGAAGCTTTGTAATAAATATACCAAGCACCATTAATAGCAGCGGGCATAC
>JAHEEB010000700.1 GCA_024640925.1 Bacteroidota bacterium
GAAAAACCTTCAGAGCCTGTAATGCAGGATTTTGAGGAGGTTAATGAGTCAGAGAAAGTGACAGAATCAGAAAAAAAACAAAGCTCAGGCAGTCTCATCGAAGTAATTAAACGCGGATTTACGAATATCTTCGAAGAAAGAGGCGCCAGTATGGAAGACTAGCAATAGTTTACCAATATAAATGATTTTTTTCAGGAACAGAAACAGAAAAAAAACCATGGAAAACTTGATGAATTTTGATATACCGGTAAATCGCTCCTCAATTATAAAAGTTGTTGGAGTTGGTGGCGGAGGCAGCAACGCTGTTAACCATATGTACCATAAAGGTATTAAAGATGTTGATTTTATAGTTTGCAATACCGATGCACAAGCTCTGGCAAATAGCCCTGTACCAATTAAGATACAGCTTGGCTCATCGCTTACCGAAGGACGCGGTGCAGGAAACAAACCTTCCATAGGTCGCGAAGCTGCCATTGAAAACCTCGATGATGTAATCGAGGTATTAATGAATAATACCCGTATGGTTTTTATTACTGCCGGAATGGGTGGTGGAACAGGCACAGGAGCTGCCCCGGTAATTGCCAGAGCAGCAAAAGAACTAGGTATTTTAACGGTTGCTATTGTGTCAATTCCATTCAGAAATGAAGGGCAACGACGCGTCAATCAGGCATTGGAGGGAATTGCGGAAATTGAGAAATATGTAGATTCGCTCCTTGTTATCAACAACGAAAAAATTAGAGAGATATATGGCGACTTGAAAGTATCGGAAGCTTTTTCAAGGGCCGACAATGTTTTGGCTATTGCTGCTAAAGGTATTGCAGAAATAATTACTGTTCATGGATATATAAACGTAGATTTTGCCGATGTTGAAACTGTCATGACCGATTCTGGTGTAGCCATACTTGGTTCTGCAACAGCATCTGGAGAAAACAGAGCTATGGAAGCCGTGCAGGAGGCTCTGAATTCACCCCTGTTAAACGATAACAATATTTCAGGTGCCAGAAATATCCTTATTAATATTACTTCAGGTAAAGAAGAAGCTACTCTTGATGAAATCGGTCAGATTACCGATTACATACAGTCATGTGCTGGCGACGATGCCGATGTTATTTGGGGTAATGGCGTAGACGAAAATGCTGGTGATTCGCTTTCTGTTACAGTAATAGCTACAGGTTTCGAAACAAATAGTATTCCTGAACTATACATTCGTAAAAGACAGCTTGAAAAAGTACAACTGGAGAAAACAAATCTATATGAAGAAGAAAGAATAATTGACACTGACAACGGATTTGAAGTTAGGGATAAGAAAAAAATAAACCGCGAAAGCAATATCATTACCCAGAGGACTATTGAATTTGAATTAACCGACGATTCTAAACAAATAACAGAAAATACAAAGAATCAAGGAAAAACGATTGAAACGAAAAAGGCTGCGGAACGTGTTAAAATTATCAAACGTAACTACGAGCAGATGAAGGAACTTAACCTGAGCAATCGCCAAAGAATTTCGAACATCGAAGAACTCGAAAACCAGCCTGCATACCTGCGTAAAAACATACAGCTTGATAAAGAAAAACCTTCGCAGGAGAAAAAGATATCAAAATTCACACTCACCGACGATGAAACGGATGGCGGTGTGAAACTAAGCGACAATAACAGGTATCTGCACGAAAGTGTTGATTAGTTAGAGGATAATATGTTATAAGTATGTTTTAAAAATAGAGTACTATGAATTTATAATATAATATCATCAAATAAAAAATGAGACATAATTTTATCATCATTCATTTGTATATTTAGATTCGATTTAAAAATTCTTAAAAAACAGTTAACAATGTCATTATACGAACAAGTAAGCAAAGATATAGTCGATGCTATGAAGGCACACGAAAAAGTGGCTCTCGAAGCATTGCGTGCAGCTAAAACTGCTTTCACACTGGCTAAAACAGAAAAAGGGGCAACTGCAACTCTCACTGCTGAAGAAGAAATAAAAATCATTCAGAAACTGGTTAAACAGCGTAACGAATCGGCTGCAATTTACAAAGAACAAAACAGATCCGATTTATACGAAAAAGAGTTTGCTGAAGCAAAAGTTCTTGAGAAATACCTGCCTGCCAGAATGAGCGATGAGGAGTTAACAAAAGTCCTGAAAGCTATTATAGAAAAGGTTGGAGCAAAGGCACCATCTGACATGGGTAAAGTTATGGGAGTTGCCACAAAAGAGCTCGCCGGCAAAGCAGTTGGAAAAGAAATTTCAGAAAAAGTAAAGAAACTACTTGCCTAGAAGATCGAATAATTACTTTTCATTTCTTGCATTCATCCAGACTGATCAGCTTCATGAATTACTAATTTGATGCTCTGGAATTGCGTCATAAGCAAATCAGAGAATAATTGATATTGTCAATATTCAGGAATTTGCAAATTCAAAATGTATTCACTATTGCAAAATTCCATCTAACTAAACATGCAAAACGTTGATAATTTGCCGATTATTTTTGTTAGCAATAGGTTCTACATTTTATAATGGATTGGAATTTGGGCTAAAATTTATGTTGCTTTTAACTTAGATCTCAAACCATTGATCCCCGGAATCTGTCCGATTGAATTACGACTCCTTTTTTTTGCTAATTTTGTATAAACATTTGAAGAATTAAATGGAAACAGAAGAACCCAAGCAGATACAAGAAGTCAACCTAAGAAAAGTTTTCTTTCAAAAGAATCCGAAACTAGCTCGTCTTATACCTGGATTTATATACCGTTATTTAGAAAAAGTTATCCATCAGGACGATGTAAATGAAATACTTAGAAAATTCGGAGATAGATATGATTTGGATTTTGCTGAAGCATGTATTGAAGACTTTGGTGTTACACTTGAAGTTCATGGTGAAGAAAACCTTCCCAAAGACGGTAGATTTATATTTGTCTCAAACCATCCCTTGGGAGGTTTCGATGGATTGGTGATCATTAAAGTGATTAGCAGGTATTATAATTCATGCAAATTCCTTGTTAATGATATACTGATGTACCTTTACACCATGAAAGGAATATTTATGCCTATAAACAAGCATGGTAAACAGGATCCAAAGGCGGCTCAGGAAATTGATGCAGCATATCGTTCAGATACGCAAATGCTTACTTTTCCTGCCGGATTGGTGTCAAGAAGAATTAAAGGGCAAATTGTTGACCTTGAATGGCATAAGAATTTTATTACGAAAGCTAAGGAATATCATCGGGATGTAGTACCTATTTTTATGAGTGGCCGAAACACCAATTTTTTCTATCGATTAGGATCGATTAGGAAAAAACTGGGTATTAAAGCCAATATTGAAATGCTCTATCTGGTCGATGAGACCTGGAAACATAAATACAAACACCTTATTGTCAGATTTGGCAAACCTATCCCATGGCAAACATTCGATTCTTCCAAACGCCCAATTGAATGGGCTAAATGGGTAAAGGAACGTGTATATGAGCTTGACGGGGTTCATAATAT
>JAHEEB010000701.1 GCA_024640925.1 Bacteroidota bacterium
ATATCGACTATCTCACTTGCTTCACAAATGCTTGGCGATACGTCTATTCCCGATAAATTGAAAAATGTAACCCGCATATCTGACATTATTTCGCAGGAAAGCAAACGATTGGGCCACCAGGTTGAGAAAGTATTACAAATGGCATCAATTGATAAGGGAAACTTATCGCTAAGGCTTACTGCTATTGATATTCACGATGTTATTGAGTCAGTAGCAGGTAATTTTATTCTCCAGGTAGAGAATAAAGGTGGACTTCTTATTCCTTCGCTTCATGCCGATGAATCGAAAATTCTTGCCGATACTGTACATATGACTAATGTAATATCGAATTTGCTGGACAATGCAGTAAAATATACTCTTAAAACACCGGAAATCTATATTGAAACAAATAACAAGGATAGATTTATAGACATTACAGTTAAAGACAACGGAATTGGTATAAGCAAAGCCAACCAGCGTCGTATTTTCGATAAATTTTACCGGGTGCCAACCGGAAATGTTCATAATGTTAAGGGGTTTGGTCTTGGACTAAATTATGTAAAGAAAATCGTTGAGGCTCATAACGGAACGATAACATTAGAAAGTGAACCCGGAAAAGGCACTAAATTCACAATTTCATTACCTTTAATCGATTAATTAGTTATAAATAATGATATGGAACAAATAAATCTGCTTTTAGCTGAAGATGACGAAAATTTAGGATCTCTATTGAAGGAATACCTAATTGCTAAAGGATATAATACCGACTGGTTTGTAAATGGTGAAATTGCATATAAAAATTTCATAAAGAACCATTACGATATATGTATCCTTGATGTGATGATGCCTGTAAAAGACGGAATTTCGCTTGCGAAAGACATACGAGTACTCAATACGACCTTGCCAATATTATTTCTAACTGCAAAATCGCAGAAAGAAGATATTCTCATTGGTTTTAAGGCCGGTTGCGATGATTACATTACAAAACCTTTCAGTATGGAGGAACTTTTATATCGCATCGAAGCAATCTTAAGGCGCACTCATAGGCAACCATCGAAACAAATTGATTTCAAAATCGGTGAATATAGTTTTAATTCCGAAAAGCAAACATTAGCTTTTAATAATAAGGAAATAAAGCTGACAACCAAAGAGTCGGAACTTCTTAAACTGCTCTGTATAAATAAAAACATGGTTCTGGAACGTAATTTTGCATTAAAAACTATCTGGATTGACGATAATTATTTTAATGCACGAAGCATGGATGTTTATATTGCCAAACTCAGGAAATACCTGAAAGACGATCCATCTATCGAGATTATGAATATCCATGGAAAAGGGTTTAAACTAATAGAGAAATAAGTTTTCCTGCTGATTATACCTTACGTAAAGCACAATCCCCCTTTGAATAGTTTGCTCAATGGGGGATTTGAGTGAATACAAAGTGCCTGTTATAAGAATCTATATGATTTTTGAATCTCTACTAATAAATCTCGGATTAATAATCTCCTTCTCATGCTCAATAGCTTAAGCGACAGTAAGTCATCTATGCTTCAGTGGTGCATAATTCCTTTAAAATACCATCCTTAATATTGACAATACGTTGCCCCATTTTAGCAAATTCTTCGTTATGAGTAACCTGTATAATAGTAATACCTTCGCGGTTTAATTCGTTAAGCAACTTCATTATTTCACGGCCCTGGTCTGTATGAAGGTTACCGGTTGGCTCATCGGCCAGTAACAACTTTGGCTTTCCTACTATTGCCCGTGCAATTCCGACCAATTGTTGCTGACCCCCGGAAAGCTGTTCGGGAAATAAATCTTTTTTTGCCACAATATTAAACCGGTCGAGTAAATTGGCTACCATAGCCTGGCGCTCTTTCAACTTTACACCTTTATAAATGAGGGGAGTTTCGATATTCTCATAAACCGTCATTTCATCAATAAGGTGAAAAGCCTGAAATATAAACCCTACATAATTTCGGTGATACTCAACCCTCTCTTTTTCTTTTATTTTGTGCACTGGTTTGCCCAAAAACAGGTACTCACCTTCATTCGGCTCATCGAGCATCCCAATAATATTTAATAGTGTTGATTTCCCTGCACCACTTGGTCCCATAACAGAAATAAAATCACCTTCGTTTATTTTCAGTTCAACATCGCGCAATACAAATGTGCGTTGATATTTGTTATCGAAATACTTGTAAATTCCATTAAGCTCTATCATATATATTTATTTTTAAAGTTTTTTCACCCAAACCGAAGATTCATCATTTAATCTTTGCCGATAGGTTTAGGGCTTTTTTTTTAACAACTTCAAACAATAACAATACCAATTTGGTAAGTTGTTGAATTATTGAAAAATAATAAGGAGCCCAGGACAAAACGTGTAAAATAATTTTACATTATGTGTGTTATTTCTTTACAAGAATTATCCGGCATAAAAAATACGTTTATTATTCTTTATGTATTTCATAGTTTTGTAGTTGTTTTCTTATGGTACTGTCTGGCCGGAAGCTTATCCGTAGCTCTTTGATGTTTTTAACTGTGACTTTTTCCGGATTGGAACTAGGTTCCACTTTGGCATGTAAACGGAAAGTGCCAAAGTTATCGAGCTTTATTGTATTACCATTGAGCAATAATTCGGGGATGAGATCTACCAGACCCATAACGATAACATAAAGGTCTGACTCGGAAGCTGTTGATCGACTAGACATAATTTTTGCGATGCCTCTTAAATTGACTTGATCCGATCCGGTAAGTTTGGGAAACCACATTTGTTCTCCTTGTCGGCCTTTGCCAGGCTTAAATGTAGAAACAGTTTTATATTTCAGTGCCATAATTTTGAGTTATTTTTGATTTACTTTTACATTTTTAATGCGCCTTAAAAAAATATTTATGGCGCATTATTTAATACAAATCAAATTATTTATCAGGTTACATCAACTGTTGTTTTTTACCTATCCAACATTCATTACTCATACCTCAATGCCTCCACCGGGTTTTTCCCTGCTGCTTTCCAGCTATGCCAGCATACTGTTAGTGTGGAAATACATAGGGCCATTAGGCCTGCCAGTGCGAAAATCCACCAGTTTAATTCGGTTTTGTAGGCAAAGTTCTGAAGCCATTTATGCATGAAGTACCAGGCAATGGGTGTGGCAATTATAATTGCAAACAATATCCATTGAATGATATTTTTATTCAATAGTATTGTTATTTCTATAATTTTTGCGCCATTTACTTTTCTAATGCCTATTTCTTTGGTGCGTAGTTGAGTAGTAAATAGTGAAAGGGACAAAAGCCCTATAAGTGAAATAAATATGCTCAAAAAGCAAAAGGTAGTAATTAACTTCACCAGATGCTCCTGTTTTTCATGTTTTGAATTAAAGATATCTCCAAGTGAATTGTATTCAATTGGAGAATCAGGAATTAATCTGGCCCAGCACTGCTTTATATTGCTTATTCCTTCTTTCTGTAATTCCGGATTTAATTTGATCAGCAAATCTGCACCCTTTT
>JAHEEB010000104.1:0-2777 GCA_024640925.1 Bacteroidota bacterium
ATTATTTCAGAGAGGGAAAATCTATACTCTTAACATAAGTAATAACTTAAAAGATTGTAGCGGAAATAATATTGCTGTATCAGGTTTCCGTTTTGGTATACCTGAAATGCCAGATAGTTCAGATTTGATTATTAACGAAATATTATTTGAATCGACAGATATAAAACCCGAATTTATTGAACTTTATAATAAATCGGACAAGGTTCTGGAACTGATAAACCATAGTATCGCCTTTATCGATGGTCTTTCTGGAAAAATTACAAAAGAGGTATTGCTAACTTCCGATAATCTGCAAGTCTTGCCTTTTAGTTATGCTGTTTACACAGAGAATAAGGAAAAATTGGTTGCTGCTTATCCATTATGTACTGATGCCACCTTGATTGAACCTTCCAGCTGGAGTAATCTTTCAAATGAAGGTGGCTTGCTTGCCATCAGAAACCAGGAAGGGAAGTTTATTGATATGGCAATATATAATTCCGATTTGCATTTTGGCTTATTGAATGAAACAGCAGGGATATCTCTGGAAAGAATTTCTCCGTTTTTGCCTGGCAACGGGACTATGAGCTGGCACTCTGCTTCATCCGTTGTTAATTATGCCACTCCGGGAACTATTAATTCGCAAACAATTGATAGTGTTAGTAAAACTCAAACGGTATCTTTATCAACCATGGAATTCAGTCCGGACAATGATGGCTATCTCGATTACGTGAGCATTCAATACGATTTAAAAGAGCCTGACTATAGTGTTTCAGTTCTGGTTTTTAATATAGCTGGTTTCCAGGTGAGAAAAATTGCAAGCAATGAAATTTCGGGTGTAAGTGGGAGTTTTGTCTGGGATGGACTAGATGATGAAGGCAATAAGCTATCAACGGGGTATTATATATTGTTTTTTCAGGCGGTTAATCCAAAGGGAGATATAGTGAAGGAAAAGAAACCAATTTTGCTATTACCATAAAAAAATCCGATACCAATGAGATATCGGATTAATAAATTTTATAAAGAAAAGAATCTTATAGACTATTTACGTGTTTTGTTAAGCTCGATTTTAAATTCGATGCTTTGTTTTTGTGTATGGTATTTCTTCTAACCAGTTTATCAAGCATAGAACTGATTTTAGGCAAAAGCTCACTGGCAGCAGCTTTATCTGTGGTATCTCTTAATGTTTTAACTGCACTGCGGGTTGTCCTTGAATAATATTTATTATCCAACCTTTTGGTCTCGGTCTGCCGAATTCTTTTTTCTGATGATTTATGATTTGCCATTATTCTATACTATTTATTTTCAAATCCCTGTTTAATTTGGAGCGACAAAATTAGTTATTTTTTTAAATAGCAAAAATATTTATGGTGTTTTTTTGGTTTTTCCGCTCTTTATAGGCAATTAAAATTGTCCTCACGTATTCCAAATTCTTAAATGGATATCTTTTATAAGTCAATTTTTTGCTTTTCTATTGACTAATATCAGAATAAATCGAAGGAGTTTTCTTTCGAATTAGAACGATTGCTGTTCTCGGAGGAAGATAAAGTTTAAGCCAGTTTTGCCCGCTTACACCACCATATCTTTCCGACATGTATATGACAGAATCATCGATATTACCGAACCCTCCATATTCTGGTGAATCAGTATTAAGAAGCATAATATGCCTCCCGGGATGCGTTTGAATTCCATAATCCTGAAATGATTTAAAGGGGTTGAAGTTAAAAACAAACAAAAGTTCTCCTCTTTCGAAGGCAAGCGTTTGATCCCCCTTGTTATCAAGAACTTTATTGCACCATGGTTCTTTTAAAAACTTGTATTCTTCCTCAAGGTCTAACATTGCCTTGTCGAAATCACCAAGCCAATGATATCGCAAATCTTTATTGTCGGCCAGACTCCATTGACGGCGGGCATATTTATATGACCAATTATTGCCTTCCCTTGGGAAATCAATCCATTCCGGATGACCGAACTCATTTCCCATAAAATTGAGATAGCCACCTCCATTCGTAGCAAAAGTTACTAACCGGATCATCTTGTGCAAAGCAAGTCCTCTGTCAATAATCAGGTTCTGTGATGGCTTGCTCATAAACCAATACATCTCCTTATCCAGAAGTCTGAAAATAATAGTCTTATCGCCCACTAAAGCCTGATCGTGCGACTCAGCATAAGATATAGTTTTTTCTCCCGATCGACGACTTGTCAGCTGATAGAACATCTCGGTTACATCCCAACTTTCATCGCTTCGTTCTTTGATTATTTTTATCCAGTAATCAGGAATTCCCATGGCCAACCGGAAATTAAAACCGAACCCGCCATCTTCAACAGGTTCTGCAAGTCCTGGCATTCCGCTCATTTCCTCGGCAACAGTAATGGCATGAGGATTAATCTCATGAATTAAAAGGTTGGCCAGGCTAATATAATTGATAGCATCGGCATCCTGATTGCCATCATAATAGAAAGCATAATTGGTAAAATCGCGCGAAAGGCCGTGATCAAAATACAACATGCTGGTAACACCATCAAAACGAAAACCGTCGAAATGATATTCTTCAAGCCAGAATTTGCAATTCGAAAGCAAGAAGTGGATTACATGGTGTTTACCATAATCAAAACATAGCGAATCCCATGCTACATGTTCACGGCGGGCATCTTTATGGAAATATAAATCCGGGGTGCCGTCAAATCGGGCCAGACCTTCATTCTCATTTTTAACAGAATGGGAGTGTACAAGATCCATTATAACCATGAGATCCATTCCATGAGCTTCATCTATGAGATCTTTCAAATCATCCGGAGTT
>JAHEEB010000104.1:2787-9332 GCA_024640925.1 Bacteroidota bacterium
AAAATAATTCGATACATGGTATCCGAATGAACCATAGTATGGGTGTTCCTGAACAGCAATTAGCTGTACAGTGTTATACCCTGAAGCTTTGATTCTGGGCAAAATATTCTTTCTGAATTCCTGGTAAGAACCAACCTTTTCTTCCTCTGTGGCCATGCCAACATGAGCCTCATAAATAAACGGATGGGAAATCTTTCCGCAAGGGCTTTGATTTTTCCAATGATATTCTTTTGAACTCCAGGCTATGGCTGAAAATAATTTAGTATGATCGTCTTGTACGCATCGTTTAGCATAGGATGGCAGTCTTTCTCCTTTACCTCTTTTCCAATAAACAAGGAGTTTGAACATGTCGCCATGATGAATTTTACCTTCTTCGATTGTTAATTCCCAATTTCCATTAGTGAGCGGGCTTAACATATAATCCTCCGATTCTTTCCATTGATTGAAGTCACCAATTAGAAAAATCTTAGTTGCATTTGGGGCATATTCCCTGAAAATCCAGTGGTCTGGTGTCTTGTGTAACCCGTAATAAAGGTAACCAGTCGCAAAATCACTCAAACTTCCGGTCCCCGAAAGCTCATTTTTAAGGTTAATAATTGCATTGTGCCGGGCCGAAATGATTTCGCTGAAAGGTTCTAGCCAAGGGTCATCTTTTACTAATTTTAGGCGTTGATCCATTTTTTGAAGAAAGGTTTCTTAAAGATAGTTAAATACATGGAAAGTTTCAAAAGAAGGTTTTACAATATAAATGACGAAGAAAAGAGAAGGATCAGGACAACTTTTTAGTTTTTATTATCTTTGTCGCTCAAAAATAAGCGATTGAAAATATTCAGGGAATTATCGGCTGATATTGTTAAAGATACGGTTGCAACAATTGGAATATTTGACGGGGTGCATTTGGCCCACAGGCAAATAATCAATAGGCTTACAGCATTGTCTAGGAAATTTGGATGCAGTAGTTTATTGATTACATTATGGCCACATCCCCGATATGTGTTGAATAAAGAATCTGCAGATTTAAAATTGCTTACTACCCTTAATGAGAAACTTGCCTTATTAAAGGATGCCGGGATTGAGAATGTTCTGCTGATACCATTTGATAAGCAGTTTGCTTCTACCCCTTTCGATATGTTCATACAGAAATATTTGGTGGAAAAATTACGTGTCAGGCATTTGGTGGTGGGGTATAACCATCAGTTTGGAAAGGATCGGGAAGGAAATCTTGAAAATCTGAAGAAATATGCCGATAAGGCTTGTTTCATGCTTGAACAGATGCCGAAAATAGAAGTAGATAATCAGCGTGTTAGTTCATCAACGATTCGATCTCTGATTATTGATGGAAAAATTGATTTAGCGAATAAAATGCTTGGATATAATTTTAGTTTATCGGGTGAAGTAATAAAAGGGGATAATATTGGCAGAAAAATCGGGTTTCCAACTGCAAACATCGAAGTTTCAGAACTTTATAAGATAATTCCGGTTGATGGGGTATACGCTGTACAGGCAGACATTCAGGGAGAAATTTTTCAGGGGATGATGAATATTGGTACCCGACCCACAATTCATGAGAAAGGTCGAAAGGTAATTGAGACAAACTTTTTTAACTTTGATGGTGATTTGTATGAAAAAAATATAACCATTCAATTTTTTAAAAGGATACGGGAAGAAAAAAGATTTTCATCGGTAGAACTGCTTGTGGAGCAAATAGCCATGGATAAAATTGATATACAGAATTATTTTAAACAAATAAATACAAAAAGCTGAATGAAAAATGATGAATTAACAAAAGTTCTACCATACAAGGTGGCTGATATGGGCCTTGCCGAATTTGGAAGAAAGGAAATTGAAATTGCCGAGAAAGAAATGCCAGGTTTAATGGCAGTAAGGAGAAAATATTCTTCAGAAAAGCCATTGAAAGGAGCCAGAATTACAGGTTCCCTACATATGACAGTTCAAACTGCTGTTTTGATTGAAACGTTAGTTGCTCTTGGAGCAGATGTTCGTTGGGCAAGTTGCAATATATTTTCTACACAGGATCATGCTGCAGCTGCGATAGCTGCTGCCGGAGTACCGGTGTTTGCCTGGAAAGGCGAAAATCTGGAACAATATTGGTGGTGTACAGAAATGGCACTTACTTTTCCAGGTGATAAAGGTCCAAACCTGATTGTTGATGATGGGGGAGATGCTACTTTGCTTATTCATCTCGGATACAAAGCAGAAAAAGATGCTGCTGTTTTGGATAAAACTCCTTCCAGCACCGAGGAAGGCGTTATTCTTAATCTTTTAAAAAGAATTCTTTCTGAAAACCCCAAAAAATGGCACAATGTAGTTAAAGAATGGAAAGGTGTTTCAGAGGAAACAACTACAGGTGTTCATCGTTTATATCAGATGCTGGAAAAAGGCGAACTGCTGGTTCCAGCCATTAATGTGAATGATTCTGTTACTAAGTCGAAATTCGACAATTTATATGGGTGCCGCGAATCATTGGCTGATGGTATTAAACGGGCAACCGATGTTATGATTGCTGGTAAAGTAGTTGTTGTGTTGGGTTATGGCGATGTTGGAAAAGGATGTGCCAAATCAATGCGTTCCTATGGAGCAAGAGTAATTATTACCGAGATCGATCCAATCTGTGCTTTACAAGCTGCAATGGAAGGATTTGAAGTAAGTAATATTGAAGAAGCGCTTAAAGAAGGAAATATTTATGTAACAACCACAGGGAACAGAGATGTTATTACTATTGAACACCTGGCAAAAATGAAAGATCAGGCCATTGTATGCAATATTGGCCACTTCGACAATGAAATCCAGGTAGATAAGCTAAATGATTACAAAGGCATTAAGAAAGTGAACATTAAACCTCAGGTAGACAAATACATCTTCCCTGAAGGTCACTCGATTTATTTGCTGGCAGAAGGTCGTCTTGTAAACTTAGGTTGTGCTACCGGTCACCCATCGTTTGTAATGAGCAACTCATTTACAAACCAAACACTAGCCCAACTCGATTTATGGAAGAAAGACTACAAAGTTGATGTATATCGTCTTTCGAAACAACTCGATGAGGAAGTTGCTCGTCTCCATTTGGAACAATTGGGAGTTAAACTCACCAAACTTACCAAAGAGCAAGCCGAATATATTGGTGTTCCAATCGAAGGACCATATAAACCAGAGCATTACAGGTATTAGAAAACCTTAATTAATAAACCCTCGCTTTTTGCGGGGGTTTTTTTTAACCTACTTATTATCAGAATCAAGTTCCAATATATAAATTGGTTGCGGTTTTGTGTCAGTCAGTGTTTCAGCATCGCCTTGTCCTACATATTGCACGAATAAATGAAAAACTTGACTTTTTTTCCATAATTCAGTGTCATACGATGGTTCCCAGTCGCCAACGGAAAAATTTGTCAAATTAAAGTATTTCCAGTTGCCACCTGGAAATGAATCGCATAGTGCAAGAGATACTCGATTTCCACTTTCAGCACCCCGATATACAAGCATTGCTTTTTTGATGTTTTCCCTTTCAGAGACAACAAGCTGCGGGCGCGATATGGGTATCTTTTTTGTTCCCATTCCACTTAATGAAAATGAGGCTTTTCTATTCGAAATGCAGGTACATTTCCAACGATCCCTATTCTTATATATTAGTTGATATTGAGGAACATTATCGGTTTTAAAATAGGTGGCAATATATGGCTGATTCTCGGAATCGGCATACATACAGGTCTGGTTAATAAGTTCGCTACCTTGTGGTATGCGACATGCAATTTCTGCTGTTTCCTGAGTAATTGGCAAACTATAGATTTCGCCATTTGATTTTTTCCATGTTTTGCCCTTATCTGTTGAAATAGCATAGCACATATCGTGGTTGGTTGCTACATCAGGTGTTTCGCGCCAGACCCACGACAAGTGTATAGCCCCGGATGCATCAACAAATGCCTGCCAGTAGGCGTTCCTGATTCCCTGGCCGTCTATAAGTACATTGTGTAATCTTTCCCAGTTTTTCTCTTTGCAGTTGTAATAATTCATTACCAGGTTTCCATTTCCTGATTCGCCTGATCGATATAAGAAGAGCAAGTCTCCGTTTGGAAATCGATAGAACTCGGGGTAAGAAACAATTTCTTCATTCAGACCGGTCATTTTTTCTGAGGTGCCTAATTCTAAAGAACCAGGTACAATGCTCCTAAAATAGTGAAGGGGTGAGTTATGATGGTCGAGAGCAACATGCAAATAACCATTTCCATCAACCATAATGCTAATAGAATTATGTGCATCACGCACATTTCCTTTATAGCTTGTTTTTTGAATCACCCATTTGGCTGTACCTGTTTTGCGTTTGGCAAGTCTCAAAAAACCTTCTGCATCGTAATAAGCAACGAATTGGGTATCGCAAAGGGTTACTACTGAGTTTTTACGAAAAACAACTGCATTAACAGATGTTGAAGACCAACCTGTATCAACCAATGAAAGTGTTTGGGCAACAGTGAATCTGGAACTCAACAAACATAAGGAAATGAAAACACATATATATTTAACAGTGCACATTATTGTAAAATTGGGTTAAGTCCTTGCTGAATATTGTGTAGCCGCATTAAGGCTTCAACATAATAATAATCAGCATAGCTTAGTGGAACATCAACTTCGCTGTTGGCAGGCAGGTTTCCCACACAATGCTTTAATAAGAAGTTATTGTTTTCGCCAGGTTTTGAACGATATTTTTCGCTACAAAGGTTTTTGATAATATCATTTGCAAAGCGAATAAATATTTCTTTATTCGCTTTCCCTTCATATTGCGATAGTTCCAAAAGAGCAGAGGCCGCAATTGCTGCTGCCGAAGCATCGCGCAGAGCATTGGGAATATTTGGAGCGTTGAAATCCCAATAAAATATTTTATCCTCTGGCAAATTTGGGTGCTTGATAATAAGGGCTGCAATTTTTTCGGCCTGATTTAAATAGCTTGAATCACCAGTTTCCCTGAAACAAACAGTGTAACCATATAAGCCCCAGGCTTGGCCTCTCGCCCAGGCAGATTCGTCAGCATATCCCTGCACAGTCTTTTTATATTGGACTAACCCAGTTTTCTGGTCGTAAGAAACAAGGTGGAATGAACTGCCATCGGGCCGGAAATGATTATTCAATGTTTTGTTTGCATGAGAAACAGCTATTTTATAGAAAGTAGGATCACCCGTTTGTTTTGTAGCCCAGAACAGCAATTCCAGGTTCATCATATTATCAATAATAACCCGAAATTGTGTGCTATCATTAATATTATCCCACGATCGGATACATCCGACCTTTGGGTTAAATCTTTTTGTGAGAGTCTGTGCGGCAGTTATTATTATTGGGATATAACTTGTATCGGAAGTTATACGGTAAGCATTTCCGAAACTGCAAAATATTTTAAACCCGATATCATGGTCTCTGTAATTTTTTTTTTCAATCTCAACAACCTTAAGTTTTTTTATTGCAGCCCTGTAAATTGCTGTATCGCCGGAGTATTCAAATAAGTACCACAGGCTGCCAGGGTAAAATCCGCTAGTCCACCAGTGACTTTCATTTGTCATCAGCGAACCATCATTATTGACAGAACGTGGAAAAAGGTTATTGGGCAGAACGATGTCCATTGCTTTATACTGTATAATTGCAGTACTGAGATTTTTCTGAATCAGGTTTTCCTGACCATAAGTTATGGTTGAAATAACAACCATAAAGAATAATAAAATAGCCTTTCCCATTTTCTTATCAGATAATAATTTTAGGAATATAAAAATACATTTTTTTGTTAATCCCAGATGAATCAATAGAAGCGAATTTCGATATAAATACAAATCCCTGGTAGATTTGTTTACATCGATTACTATTGCTTCATCAGGGATAAAAAAAATCCTCCGGAGGAAAACCTCCGGAGGATTAACATTTGCGTGCTGTATAGGGAACTTAAATTATACAAGTCCTTGAGCCATCATAGCATCGGCAACTTTAATGAAACCACCGATGTTGGCACCTTTTACATAGTTGATATAACCATCTTTTTCCGAACCATATTTAACACAGGTTTGATGGATATCTTTCATAATCTGGTGAAGTTTAGCATCTACTTCTTCACTTGACCATGACAATCTCATTGAGTTCTGGCTCATTTCGAGACCTGAAGTAGCAACACCACCGGCATTCGCTGCTTTACCCAAACCATAAAGTATTTTTGCATTTAAAAATACTTCAATTGCATCAGGGGTCGAAGGCATATTAGCACCTTCAGAAACGCAGATACATCCGTTTTTAATCAATGTTTTTGCGTCTTCGCCATTTAGTTCATTTTGAGTAGCTGATGGAAGAGCAACATCACATTTGATACCCCAGGGAGTTTTACCTTCGTGATATTCGCATTTGTATTTATCTGCATATTCTTTGATACGACCACGTTTGTTATTTTTAAGATCCAGAATGAAATCTAATTTTCCAGCATCGATTCCGGCAGGATCATAAATAAAGCCATTAGAGTCAGAGCAGGTAACAACCTTAGCTCCCAATTGAGTAGCCTTTTGAAT
>JAHEEB010000702.1:0-2238 GCA_024640925.1 Bacteroidota bacterium
TTTTTTTATTTTCATTTTGGTATTAATCCAGTATCAATTGTAAGAGCCGTATATAATAATTTACGATATGGAAAACGTACTTCGGGTGCGTCGACAATAACCATGCAGGTTGCCCGTATGCTGGAGCCCAAAAAACGTACATATGCCAATAAGATGGTTGAAATGTTTAGAGCATTGCAACTAGAATGGAAATTTTCGAAAAAGGAAATCTTACAATTTTATCTTAACCTTGTTCCTTATGGAAGTAATATTGAAGGAGTAAAATCGGCATCTGTAATTTATTTAGGCAAAATGCCAGAACAGCTAAGTCTGGCAGAGATAGCCACGTTATCCATAATACCTAACCGACCTGTTTCCTTGCGAATGGGATTTAATAACGAAGAAATTACTGTTGAGCGCAATAAATGGTTAAGGAGGTATAAAAAGGCAAATTTGTTTAAAACAGAATACATTGATGATGCGCTAAATGAGGCTCTTACAGCCTGCAGGCACGATGTTCCCAGAATAGCCCCGCATTTAAGTTATCGATTAAAAAGTAAATACCCGACAAAAAACATTATACGAACCACTATAAATTTGGAGACACAGCGAAAATGTGAAAAGCTTGTTAGTGATTATAACAAAAGACTGTATTTCCAGAATATAAAAAACGCAACGGCTATAGTAATAAATAATGTAACCCGTGAAGTTATTGTCTATATTGGTTCTGCTGATTACAGCAATGCGGAAGATGGTGGCCAGGTTGATGGAATTAGAGCCGTGCGTTCGCCTGGCAGCACGCTTAAACCTTTACTGTATGCACAGGCATTTGATGCAGGTATTATTACACCCAAAACAATAATTGCTGATGTTCCTGTTAGTTTTGTAGGGTACGAACCAGAAAACTATGATTGTAAGTATAATGGGAATATATCTATTGAAAAAGCACTTGAAGCATCATTGAATATTCCTGCTGTTAAGGTTTTAGATGTACTTACACCACAGAAATTTATTCAGAAACTTATCGATGCGGGTTTTAAACAAATCGAAACCGATAAGGATAATCTTGGATTATCTGCAGTTCTGGGTGGGTGTGGGGTTACTCTTGAAGAATTATCGGCATTATATTGTTCCTTTGCCAACAAAGGACTTTATTCGCCCTTGAAATATACAACCAGTGAGCGACCTGGAAAGAAATCTCAAATACTATCACCAGGGTCTGCGTTTATAATTTCTGAAATCTTAACATTGTTAAAACGCCCCGATTTACCGGTTGACTGGGCAAGTAGTTCGCATATGCCTCAAATAGCATGGAAAACAGGTACATCATATGGCAGAAAAGATGCCTGGAGCATTGGATACAACAATAATTATACTGTTGGTGTATGGGTTGGTAATTTTTCTGGTGAAGGAGTACCGGATTTAAATGGTGCCGATAAAGCTACACCGCTTTTATTTCAGATTTTTAATTCCATCGATTACAACTCGAATAAAGACTGGTTTGCAATGCCCGAAGACATTGAATTGAGGTATGTTTGTTCCCAGAGTGGATTATTACCCAATGAATATTGTTTCGACCTTGTGTTTGATTATTATATCCCTGGAGTATCTGGTAACAGCATCTGCAATCATTTGAAAAAGGTGCTGACAAATTCCGATTCAACCTTATCCTATTGTACCCGTTGTTGCCCTGAATTAGGCTATAAAGAATCGTACTATCCAAACTTATCGCCTGAGTTAATTACCTATTACGATATTAACCAGGTAACCTATAAAAAAATTCCTCCTCATAATCCCAAGTGCGAAAGCATTCTTCAGGGAAATGCGCCAAAAATAATATCACCGGTTGCAGAAAATGAATACTATGTGAATATTAATGATAGTATGCAGATTATGCTGAGTTGTCATGTGGCAAACGATGTGGAAAAGGTCTTTTGGAGCATTAATAATAAGTTCTATAAATCAGCTTCAAAAGGCGAGCCCATTTTTTTCCAGCCAAACGAAGGAATAGTTGATATAAGTTGCTCGGACGATAAAGGCAGGAATTCGAAAATTACAATTACAGTTAAGTATGCTGATTTGTGAATCCATTGAAGATAAGGTTATTATCTAAGTAAAAAATAAACTTATTTAGAATCAGTATAAACGAAAGTCTTCCGAAAATGGAAGCAAATGCCTCAAGGCACTAAGCCACGAAGATTCACAAAAAAGATCAGGGTATCTTTGGGGTCATTGAGTTATAATGGCAAAGTAATGGCC
>JAHEEB010000702.1:2248-3481 GCA_024640925.1 Bacteroidota bacterium
TTGGCGATTATTTTTGTGTTTTGGTGGTAAAAAAAGAAAGACCTCTAATTTATCATAAATTACTTGGTGTCATTGGCTAATAAAGGATTTTCTGTTTTCTAATAAGACACAGTAGTGAAAAAAATATAAATTTGGAAACGAATATCTTGGAGATGAAATGAACACAACTATTTCCTATTTTATTATCAGATCAAAAAAAACAAAGTAAATTAATAAATTATGGGATAATATTGATAAAACTAAAGAAAGGCTTGAAGAACATAAAAAATAACAAATTCTGATTCAACTTTGAGAAAATATTCATTCTTTTATAATTAATTAGCACTGAATATGAAAACAAGCAAAAAGGAGTATCTTTTAGAACTACATAGTGTTCTTGAGCTTCAAAAGAACAATAAGCCCATTGCAATTGATACAATACCGGAATTATTTCGCAATGACCTAAACCGTTTTATTATGGGAGAAACTTTGCAAACAGTTGATGGTAAAATTGTTATAGGAATAAAACGCTATAAAAATTGGATAAATAAAATTATGACAAGTGGTCTTGATTATATTATTCAGCTAGAAAACTCTTGATATGACAGCTTCTTTAAAATCGATTATTGAGAAAGTTAACCTTTTGTACTGGCAAGTAAAAGCAATATCCAATAATAATAAATGGGATAAAGATTTTATTGAAAAGGTTAAAATAGATTTTACTTATAACTCAAACAGACTCGAAGGAAAATGATCTTGTGCCAATGATAAAATTTTGTGGTAAAAAACTAATAGAAAGCCTTAAAAGAAAATATTCATTTATACAACAGGTAAACAAAATTATCCCAGATATTTCAAATATTAAGGAATAAGTAGTCAAACGGTTAACTTGTGTAAAACACTAAAAAATAAAGAATATAATCGTGAATCAGAAGCTGATTTTTTATTTTGGAATTCCAAATTATGCAAAGGATTCTTGATTCTCGGGCTTTAGCCTTTTAAACTTCACCGTTGCTGCTTTTTATCCTGCGTTAATGCTTCGGAACCCGAAATTACATCAAACAGTTCTTCGTCAATTGAACTTTGGCGAAGTCGATGGAAAGCCCTGTTTAGATCTTCCAGTAACTCATCAATATTTTTCTCGGCACGCTGCATTGATGCCAGTCGGCTGGCATTTTCACTTGCCAGCGATTCAGCACATGCCCTGAATATGGAAACAAAAAGATAGCTGCGTATCAAACCATGTAGAGTGAG
>JAHEEB010000703.1 GCA_024640925.1 Bacteroidota bacterium
TTTGCCACCAAAGCACAAAGCCCCAAAGAATTCACAAAGATCTTATTTAAAAGACATTAACCTTAGTGATACCTTTGTGTCTTAGAGTCTTCGTGGCTATTTATCAACTTTTTGGACACCCTCATCGGGAGTGGTGCGAGAGGATCTCCAGGCTTCGTCTAGCAGCCTCGATTATGCCCTCGTGCTTTTTATCATCTGAATTTTACCGTTAAAAATCAATTTTATAACTCAAATTTGGCAGGATAAGAGTTTCCCTCTGTTCGTCTACTCTTTGAGTCTGAAAGTTATATTGAAATCCTATAAACTCCTTATAATTAGTCAAATTTATTATTTTCAAAGCAATTTCATGAGCCGATTTCTTTTTGTTTATTTTATAACTTGCCGTAAAGTTACTTATAAATGCTGGCGAAAATTGTTTTGAAAAGGCCCTTGTTTCGTCAAAGATTGCATCTTGCTTGGCTTTTGATGCCTCTGTGTCGATTGGTGAATAGTGGTCGCCACCCTGATAGCTAAACCGGGCATTTAAGCTTAAAACGTTCTGTTTGTTAATTCCAATTTGCCACTCTTTACCAATTAGAAAATTAAAAGTAAAATTTCGGTTGTAACGGGTATTTCGTAAAATATGGTCTCCCCCTTTGTATTGTGAATTGAACACCGAAGATGTTAGCATATAGTAATACCCATGCGATAAATATTTTTCAAAAGTAATATCCAGACCATAATTTCTCCCTGTACCGTTGTTTTGCAATTTTCCATTAAAAAACCAATCGTTTTGTTGGTTAATTATTGAAAAGGAGCTATCTGCAATTACAGGTACATTAAATAAATATTGATAATACGTTTCGACTTTCAAATGTGTGAATTCAGTGAAGCTAATATTATAGCCCAATACTAGGTGATGTGATTTTGTAAAATCCAGTTTTTCATTGATGAAACCATTTCCCAGCATACTATTCTTTATATAATAATAGTTTATACGTTCCAAACGGCTATGTAACCCATATGCAAGGCTCAGTGACTGAGTTGTTGCGAATTGATATTTAATTCCAGCCCTGGGTTCGATAGTGTAATGTTTGTTCAAGGTAAAGACTTGACCATTTACACCAATATTCAAGATAATATTTTCCGAAAAATTAACTGTTTGATTACTGAAGGCCGATAACAAAGTGCTAAAACCTCGTTCGGAAACAATTGTTTGTAACGGACTACCTATTGGTAAAGAATTTTCAAGCTGAATATCATACATCATTCCTGTTACCACAAATCCCGTTTTATTGATGTGCTTTGTATTAAATTTTGTGTTGACAAATGACGATAATACAAAGTTGAAATTCCTGTTGTTAATTTTATTTTTAGGCAATGATAAGGAGTTATTATTTATTCTTTTCGTAGATAAGTCGATGCCATTAATGGTTGCGGCGAAGGTCGATTTTACATACTGTTTATTGTTGAAATTTAATTTATGGCTAATTCCAGTTGCTCCCATGTATTGTTTTACAATCAAAGTTTCTTTGTCGGTATTGTATTTCCATTCAGCAGTATCCGTTTTTGCTTTACCCCCCGAACCATCAATCAGCCCGATTCCCCAGACTGAAAATGTACCTGCCTTCCTTGTAGGAAAGTTAAGTTTAAACGAAAAATCCTGGTAGGTTATGCCCCCTGCATTTTCAGGCAATAATGGGGCAGCCAATGCCAATGTTGAATAACGGTAGTTAAATAAATAAGAAGACCGGCCACTCTTTTTAAAAGGGCCTTCCGAAGCTATATCTGTTCCCAAAAGCCCTAATTGAAAAGTATGTTCCGGTTTTTGATTATTGCCGTTACGCATAAAAATATCGAACACACCTGAGAGGGAATTATTGTATTCGGCTGGCATGGCGCCTGAAAAGAAATCCGAATTAGCTAAAAGCTGACTACTTAGTGCGGTTAACCCACCACCCCCGAATACAGCTAAATCAGCAAAATGATTAGGACTTGGGATTTCAATACCTTCCATTTTCCATTGAAACGACTGCGGACTATTGCCACGAACTACAATGGCATTATTGCTCACATTACTGGATACTCCAGCAAAAGAAGAAACGAGCCTTGCTGGGTCATCAAATCCTCCTGCATATCGCTTTGCTTCTTCTACGCTCAACATTTTCGCACTTACAGAAGCCATTCTATTTATGGGTTGTTCTTTATTTACTTCGGGTTTAGCTGTTACTTCGGAAAGAGATATGCTTTTTTCTTTCATCGAAATATTTAAAAACACTTCTTTACCAGATGACACTTGTACTTCTTTTAAAACAAATGCCTCGTAACCAATCATTGAAACTTCTAAGTCATACCTGCCTACGCAGACATTTTTAAGTGAAAAATTTCCCATGCTATCTGTTAAGGTGCCAATATTTGTATTTAACAATACCACATTAACATAAGGCAAAGGAGTATTGGAAGCAATGTCTATTACCGTTCCCCTAATGGTTTGAGTGGGCTGTGCTGATAAATTTGAAGAAATTATCAATGCAAGGATTATAACTAATAGAATCTTTATCATATAAATGTTTTAATTGTTTTGAAAGCATAAAAGTCTTTCTAAAACTGATTTTATACAATACTGATTTATTAGTAGTAAAATAGTTACAATAACCCAAGTTTTGAAGCAAAAACTACAGCTTCCATTGAATTATTAGCCTTCAATTTTTTCAAAACCCTGTAACGGTGTGTGTTGACGGTATTTAAACGAATGTTCAGATTCGTCGAAATTTCTTTACTTAAAAGTCCGTCCTTAACCATTCGTAGAATTTGTAATTCCCTTTTAGTTAAGTCAGTATTGATAATTTCATTACTTTTCTTTTCTTTTTCAAAAGGGATAATTTTACCTGTCCTGAAATTAAGCAACTGGCTTTTAATTCCTTCATTGATGTCTTGATTAGGTGAAATATCAATAATACTCAATGACAGCCATAAATTTCCATAGCTGTCTAATTCCAAAATCTGCAATTGTTCAATAACTCTGATAAATTTATTGTGCGCATTCAATACTCTGTACTCGTTTATAAGTTTGTAATTTGTTTTTTCATCGGTAGTAAATTGGTAAAAAAGTTTGAGTAGTAAAATGCCATTTTGCCTTAGTGCAACATAATCATCAGAATGAATTTTTTCATCCCAAAAATTAAGTCCTTTCTGTATAATTTCATTTAAATCGTAACCAAGTAAATTCCCGAAATTTGGCGAATAAAAAATATAGTCTTTTTTAAACAAATCAAAAATACTAATACCACAATTAGAGCAATTTGCTAAAGTCTGCAACATTGGTTTATGTTTGTCAAAAATGGTATAGTCTAATTTCTCTGCAACAAAGGTTTGTTGATTTAACAGTTCAAAATATGTTTTGACAATATTGTTTTGGTCTTGGTTTATCATAAGATAATTATAATTGTGAGTGTCTTAGCATGGGCGTGTTTGTGCCCTGCATGGTCAGCAGTGCATCAAA
>JAHEEB010000105.1:0-7456 GCA_024640925.1 Bacteroidota bacterium
AAGTACGAATGTTAGAATGACAACTGTAATTTACCGAATAAAAAAGAGGAGTTCTACCTGCTTTATTTTTTAGGTTAACATTCATTCCTTTTCTTATTAATGCATTGATAATTAGTCCCGAATTTTCTATTCTTGCTACTTCATGTAGTAATGAATGGTCAAAAGAATCAATCACATTTAAATCACAAGAAACTGAACTAAGGACTTTCAGAAATTCTGATGTATTGGTATCATTAATTAGTTCAAAAAGAGTATTAATTGATTTATTCATTTTATTTTTAGTCATAATTAAATCTCTATTTTTAGTCCTTTATATTTTTTTGACCATGATGGTATCTTTAATACCATACCAGATAAAGAGAGAAATAAAAGATTTGGTAAGAGTTTTTTTAAATTTGGAATATCTTTTATTTTATTATGATCTAAATATAGTTCTTGAAGGTTTTTAAGTTTAAATAGTACCTTGGGAAATTCTTTAAACCTATTATTTGAAAGAGATAAACATTTTAAAGTTTTAAAGTTCTGTATCCAATCAGGCAATGTAGTCAATTCATTATCAGAAATCCATAAGCTTTCAATATTTGTGAGATTTGTTAGCCATTCTGGTAATGATAATAATCCACAATTTGATAATCCAAGCTCATCAAGATGAATAAATTTACTGATCCATTCAGGTATTATCTCAAGAATGTTATTATCAAGCATTAATGATTTTAATTTTCTTAGTTTCTTTATCCCTTGAATATCTTTTATTTTATTATGTGAAACATTTAAAACCTCTAAGTTTTTTAGACTTTTAATAGATAAAGGCAAACTTTCTAGTTCATTAAAATAAAGGTATAATTCTTTAAGATTTATTAATGAACCAATCGATTCTGGGATATTTCTTAATTTATTTGAATTGACATCAAGTATTCTCAAATTTGAAAGTGAACTAATTTTATCTGGCAAGTATGATAGAGATGTTCTTTGTAAAGATAACTCTTGTAAATGAATTAAGTTTAAAACAATTTTTGGAAGATTAATCTCACTGAGATCAATATCATCAAGATTCAATGTGGTATAAGTATAATTTTCTTTAATTCTTTTTTCAACCAGTTCAATTGCTTCCATAAACTATTTCTGATTTTGAAGATTTTTTAATTGCTGTTTATAGTATTTTTTAAGATTAATTTTCTGTTGGTCATTTAATTTACGAACAGCCCCATTTGCTGAAGCCCAGCTGCCAGGTTTATGGCGGTGGTGGTTTCTCCGGAACCTCCTTTTGTATGTCAAGGGAGATTGTGGGCATGATTTATTAAGATAGTTTAATTGATTTTCGTAACTGAGTATATTTTTCAATTGTTTATTTTCTGATAAAGAAATCCATCATATTAAGAGTGTTTAGATAATCTTAGAGAATTGTATTTTTCAATAAACTTGCCCCAATTAAAGTCTTCAAATACCTTTGGCATTTCAATTTTAAAAGAGGTCATTTCAGAACTTTCTTTTCCATCTTGAATATCTAAAAGAATTTTTGGCCAGTAATAAAATATTCTAGCCTCTTTTGCCATTTCCATATATCCGTCGAAATCGATATCCAGATCGTAAGTTTCCGGGTCTGGGGCATTGTGACAGTATATAGATCTGCTTACAAAATCGGGAGTAATAAGGAATCCGCAACTAAATGCCTCTGAAATCAAATCAAAAGGTTTGTAATATTGAATCATATCATTTTCCTGAACATCTTTCTCATCATATAAACGACCTTCCCAATTTTGCAGGACGTATTTCATTTCTAAAAAATGCATTTTACCTCCTACAACTCTTTTCTTATCATTATACCAGTCAATTTCAAAACCGTTTGATATTTCTGTATAAATATCAATTAGATTTTTATCAATTTTTCTTTTTTTTGCTTCTTCTGACAAAGAAGGGCCTAGCCCTAGTTGATAATTTTCATTGAGAGTTATTAGACCTTTATCTTCAGCTCTCATCAAAAAAAGAATTAATTTATTAAAAGTTTCACTCATAATGTGCGTTTTTTAGTTTAAAACAACATTTCTTTGCTCTTGGAGTCTTCTAACTTTCATACTTAGAAATTCCTTTCTTTCTTTTGAAAGATTTGATTCAGAAATCTTGTCTATTATTTGTTGGTACCTATATAAGTTTTTTATTTGCTGAGAAAATTTCTGAATATCCTGAATATCAGCAGCAATCATTTTAGTTGTGTTTTTAACGATTTCTTCCACACTATCGTTGGTAATACTTACCCGTTTCTTTGCTTCTCCCTTTGAAACATCATAGTTTGCTAAATTAGTATCTACAGGATTAATTACTGACCTACCAGAAATAAATTTCTTTTTAACTTTGAATTTACCATCAGGCGTTTTCTCAAGCATATCAGCATCCAAGGTCAGTCCTTTAGGTACATGTTTTTCAGCGCTTCTGACTTTTTTAATATCTTCCCACATTGATTCATCTATTCCAGTTTTTTTTAATTCAGAATCGCTTGGGACACTGACAGAACGTCCGTAAATAGGAGTTACTGTATAACGAATAATTGCGCCGGATAACACTGCATTTTTAACAGGAGTTTCAGCACTTCGTAAGTGATTTTTATTGCCTTCCTGAGATAAGGGAGTCATGTTATCCCATGTTCCGGGACCATGCATATTGTCATTTAATAAATGTCCACGAACATAGTAGCTTCTTCCACCATCTTTTCTTAATAATAGTTTATCAAAAACATCATGTTTATCTGATACTGGACTGGAACCATCTGGGCCCTTTTTAGTTAATAGTTCAGCAGTCATTTTCTTCGCCATTACCGCTCCTCCTATTGTCAGAGAATCATTTTTTACTTTAGTTACTGGAAGATCAGCTTCATTGATTCCAAGTAAAATGGCAGCATATGGACTTAATTTAGCTAACAGACCTTCAAGATCTTTTTTCTTTTTCTGTTTGTTTTTCTTAGTTTGTTCCTCTGTTGAAGCCCCCGTTCGATCAAGTTTCTTTTTATCAATAGCTTTAGCAATATTTATCGCTTTGTTTTTTGCATCATTTTTCGATTTATCTACTTCAAGACTTCTTATAAAATCCTCAAATGTTTGAGGATCACTTGCAATCATTAATTCAGCATTCTTCTCATTACCTTTAAAGAATAAAGTATGGTTTTTGCCATCCTTCCCTTTAAATTTCTCCTTTGCCTTCCACCAACTTACTATCTTTTCTTTAATCTTCTTCCCAAAAGCCTTCCCTTTAGCTGCAAGCTTTTTAAACAACTTCTTCCCCTTCTTCACAATCCAGTCAATAACTTTACCAACAGCCTTCTGTATAGGATCGGCAATTTTCTTTATCAGCTTTTTAACCTTGTCAACAATACCGCCTAATCCGAAAATAGCAGCCAGGAAAGCAATAACCAGTTTCATGCCTTTAGCCATTAATTTTTCGATGAAATTGGCTGCCAGCTCAATATTTCCCAATGCTACATGGGTAATGGAACTGAGAATTCCCTGTGCTATTTCCCTTATAGTATCCCACCAGTCGATAAAGAACTTAATTACCCGGTAAAGGGTCATAACCAACTGAATAATTGCCCCCGCTGGGTTGAGCATGGATAGTAATTTGGTTACAGCAACTTTAATTATTTCACCCAAAACCAGATTGGTAATTGCTGAGAAAAACATTTCCTTTAAATTCGATATTCCTTCCTGAACCTTTCTCCACAAAGCTGCAGGCCCCTCGGTTACAAGCTCATGAACAAATTCAACGGTCTTTTCCATTTTCGAAACAATAGCCTCACCACTTGCACCGAGTTTTTTAACAGCCTGCTTTCGTATTTGCTGATAAGTACAGCCAACAAGCTGGGTAATCAGATGAAAAAATCCAACAATATCGAGCTTTTTCGGTATTTCAACTCCCATTTCAGCTGCTTTTCCGAACAACCAGCCAAGCAAGGCATTCTTGAAATGATCAATGAAATTTTCCTTGAATTGAGAAAAACCTTGTTTAAGGGCATTCATAAAGTATTTGAGAATCAACTTTGGATCATCAATTACTTTCTTTAATGCCTGTGGACTTTTCTTAAGAGCCTCTAGCAACTCCGTTGCACCAACCAATCGTAATGCTCCTTCGAAGCGTAATTCTTTTACTTTTTCATTTACAACACTGGAGAAAGCAAGGAACTTTCCTAAAACCGGCCCAATGTATTTTTTAAAAATGGCTACATTCCCATCAATGCCATTCCAGATCGACATCTCGTCCCACATTAAACGAAGACGATTGGCTATATCGTTGAAATCAATTCCAAATTTAGCAACTTGTACATCAACCCATTTCCCTGCTTCTGTTAGGGTATCGGTTTCTTCCAGTTCGCTTAACAATATTGAACCTATGACGGGCCAAAGTCTCATATAGCCTCTAATAATGTTAACACCACTGCGTTCAACAGGTTCATCCGTAATCAAATTCTTACCCAGAATAACGTTCAATAGGGTATACCCTGGAATTAATCTTTCAGCAGCCCAGTTCAATCCGCTCTCAATCTTTTTTTGCAGCCAGCCTTTTTTTTGAATAAAAGGTTGGGCAACATTTGAAAGTCTTTCTGATTTGGCTTTTATAGGAGCTGCACCCTGCTGTATCGTATGAGTCAATTCATGCGCCAGCAATTGTTTTCCTGAATTTGAGCCGGGGTTATACTTCCCTTCGTTAAAGTAAATATCATTACCATGAGTAAAGGCATGAGCACCCAACTCTTTGTTCATTTGCGTAGACTCTCTTCCGGTATGGACACGAACTTTACTGAAGTCAGCATCAAAGGTCGATTCCATTGGTGTCCGTGTTTCTTCAGGAATAGCAGAACCTCCTCCCTGGGTTGAATTTAAACGGTTCTCCAAATCATTTGAAGCATTCGATTTGGAAGATTCTGTTTTAGCCTGTACATTGTCTGTAGCATCACTATCAAAAACCGGTTTGCGCTGCAGGGTTTCTTCTTCATTGTTCTCTTCTTTTTCCTGAACGCTATCTTCTTCTTTTGATTCCTGTTTTTGTAGAGTTAAAATCGATGTATTTATGTTTGCTTTTTTCTGTAAAGCTGGTGCAGCATCGCTTTCAAACGCAGGTTTTCGCTGTATTGAAGAAGAGGAGTTTTCAAATTCTTTTCTGGCAGATTTATCACTTTCGGGGTTGTTCATTTTCTGAACTACCTTATCTGCCATTGAATCTGCTTCCTGTTCGTATTTATCACCTGGTTGACCTACTTTAAGCTTGGTTTGTACAGGATTAAAAAAAGGCTTTTTACCAGGATTATTGCCTGATTCTTTATGAGGATTGAAAAAAGGTTGCACTTCCACCACATTGCCATTGGTTAAAAAATCTCCATTAAGCAAGGTCGACTTGCTTTTTTGAGGTTCCTGTTTTCTGGATGGCGCTTTGGTTTCGGTGGTATTCATAATAAACAGAGGGGTAATTACGTAGTCTGTAAAGGAATAATTTCGTATTCACTTGCAGTAAGTACATTTGCAGTCGGGCAATTGATACAACCACTTTGCAAATGAGGAAAAGAGAGATAATAATTTCTATTCATTTAAAAACTTCATTTTAAAAACATAAAAGCCATCGGAACCTAAAACAGGTAAATAAATGTTCCCTTCTCCATCGATCTGCCAATAATTGGCTCCTTCCAACCGAAAAGTATTTTTGTATAATTGTTTTGGATTATAATCTACCTCTTTTATTTTGTCTCCATTGGCAGTAAATGTTATAAGTATTTTTTGATATAAATTAATATTCAAATCTTTATCATAATACAAAGGATTAGTTCCAAGAACAAATAATTTATCCTGATCTACAGCGACTAGTTTCCAATCATTAATCCCATATTTTAAAGAAATATCATTTGGAATTTTAAGAATCATACTTTTAATAAAAACACCCTTATTCCCAAAAACATTTATCTGAATTGCAGTTAAATAATTTTCATAGTCAGCCTTGCTGGTATATATAAACGTATCTGATGTATCAAACAATATATTTTCAATTTTTTGTTTCCAGTCATATGAACTGTTTTTATTAATACATCCCATTTCGAAACCCATAATAACATAACCACGCCCATAATCGTCCACGGCAACAGGAATTCCTAATAATTCATACATTTCATGATTTCCCGAACTAAAGTTTTCTATTTTCTTTTGACAATCATATTGTGTCCAAAACCTGGTTTTTATATTATTTTCAGCTTTCTCCTTAACATAATATAAATAACCTGATTTATCCATAAACACACGTTCATATGATTCATTAAGGGTATAAAAAGATTGAAGTGAACCTGTTTCCTTATTAATTTCAAAAAGGGAAAAGTTATTGACATATTTACTGCACAGATATAAATGATTTGAATGGGCAATAAAATCTTGATAATTTGTGTTAATACTTTGATAATTATAGTCTTTATTAATGACTTTTTCCTTTTTTTGCCAGACTTCTATACCATTTTTATTTATTTTTCTGATGAAATTGTAAGTATTATTTTTGTTATCATCAACTAAATCAAGCAAATAAATATTTTGATCCTCATCTGCAAAAAAATCAATTATGGACCATTTTTCAAAGAAAATTGAAGGGGGCAAAATCTTTACTTTATTGATTAAAATACCATTTGAATCTGCAATAATAAATGTATTGTCGACTGTTAAAAGATTATAGGTTTTATTTGGAGTAATCTTCACCTTAACATGACTTCTTATATCTTCGGGTTCATTTTCAACCATACAATTTGTAAGTGGCGCCTTAGAAAATATTTCAGGTATTCCAGCTTCATTTCCCCATGAAAATTTAATGATCGGAGTAATTATGACTTTGCTAAAAAAAGAATTGTTATTCATATCTCTTTGATTAAATGGCTCCATACCTGATTGAACATTGTTTTGAATTGATTTTTCTTTATCAGCTAAATAGCATGTATTTAGAATAAATATAATGAAAGTAAATAAGATAAAATTTGTTTCTTTCATAGTAGATGTTTGTTACTTTACCATCCTGGTCTACCATAAGTAATATTTACAGCAGCCATTCCTAACTCAGTTATCATAAAATTTTTCAATGCTGGTAGGGTACTGATTTTTACTTTATCTATTGTAGTAGTATATCCACCAGTAAGAGGATTGAGATGTATTTCCGGAGGTGGCCAAAAAGTGTAAACTTTTTCTCCATCACCAGTTGCTAAAGCCACATGAGACATATCATTAAAGAATACTATATCTCCTTTTGACAGTATAGTTGTACCTGAAACGTACGGATTTCTGACAGGGGCTAATTTGGCGGGCCATCCTGAATATGGAACAGAAATATAAAGGTTATGTATCCAATTCCAGTCTATTACCTTACTTCTAAAAGCAGCTAATAAAACCATTTCCCAACAATTAATAGTAGTTGTGCTTTTTAATGGTGGGGCTTTTGTTTCGGCTGGAGCTTT
>JAHEEB010000105.1:7466-9320 GCA_024640925.1 Bacteroidota bacterium
GGTCCTGATGGTGTCCATTTTGCTTTATCGCCCAACATACTTTCCATTTCTTCTGCCACTGGTTCAACAACGCCTTCAGCATTCATCCATGCAAGTTTTTGTGCCCAGGTTCCACCGAGCAAGCGGGTAGCAATAACAATAGTTTCATTATCACAGATATCGACAAAGAAATCCTTCATTTCTGCACTATTATAAAGATCTGTTTTCTCTGCAGCATCTGCTGTCGCTATTATTTTTGCCTCTACTAATTTCCAGTCAGAACCCTCTTCTTTCATCCAGGTTAGTTTCTGTTTAAGCGTTCCGCCCAGCAAATCGACTGCCTCAGCCATTTCTTTGTTGTTACATACATCTACAAAGAAATCCTTCATTTCTTTACTGTTATACAGATCTATCTTCTCTGCAGCATCTGCTGTTGCTGTTATTTTTGCTTTTACTAATTTCCAGTCAGAACCTTCTTCTTTCATCCAGGTTAGTTTCTGTTTAAGTGTTCCACCTAACAAATCAACTGCCTCGGCCATTTCTTTGTTGTTGCAAATTCCAACAAATTGTTTCATCATCCAACTGTCAGTACGAACTGAATCACTACCTGAAGGAACCTGTTTTATTATTTCCTTTACTAAATCATAATCTGTTCCTTCATCAAACATCCACTCAAGGCTTTTGTATAAATTCCGATTCATGGCTTTCATTGCACGGAACATTTCATCATTACCAAAAGCACTAATTGCCAAATCTTTAAATTCGCGGCTATTTAACACAGCATCTTTTTCTTCATCGGTCAATTTGCCAATTTGCCTTATTGCTTCATCTTCATTATCATCTTTAAGCAATTCACGAAGTTTATTTATATTTGGAGTATCTAAAGGAATTTTTTGTATCTGTCTTTCCACTCGATGCAAATCTGTTTTTTTTGTTGCCGATTGCTGTATTGTATGAGTTAATTCATGTGCCAGTAAGTGCTTCCCACTTTTTGATTCCGTATTGTATTTATCACGGTTAAAATATATATCTGAACCATGGGCAAAGGCTTGGGCATTTAAATCCTGATTCAGTTCAATAGCTTGGGAACCGGTATGAATTCTAACATCACTAAAATCTGTATTAAAATTTGTTTCCATTTGTTTGCGGGTATCATCCTGCAATAACCGTCCCTGGCCTTTTGAACTTTTTAAACGGCTTTCAACTGAAGATTTTTTTCTAACAGAAGTTCCTATATCAGAATCACTTTCAAACGCAGGTTTTCGCTGTATTGAAGAAGAGGAGTTTTCAAATTCTTTTCTGGCAGATTTATCACTTTCCGGGTTATTCATTTTCTGAACTACCTTATCTGCCATTGAATCAGCCTCCTGTTCGTATTTATCGCCTGGTTGACCAATTTTAAGTTTGGTTTGTATTGTTGGTGGATTGAAAAAAGGTTTCTTGGAATTATTATTTGCTGCTACCCTCTGAGGATTGAAAAAAGGTTGCTCTTCCACCACATTGCCATTGGTTAAAAAATCTCCATTAAGCAAAGTTGACTTGCTTTTTTGGAGTTCCTGTTTCCTGGCCGGTATTTTGGTTTCAGTGGTAGTCATAATAAGCAAATTCAGGTCCATTCAACATGAAGCAGTTCTTCCATCCAGGGGAGCTTTATCATACCTATTCCCCATGGCAACCTGCCCAGTAAAATGTCAATCGATTTGTGTTCGACAAGCAGGAACCAACCTTGTTGTCTTTTTTCAAGTTTCCCGTTTCGTTGCAAAAATCCTTCCCGTAAACCATCGGGCGATGTGTTACCCAATACTTTCCAATGTTCAATTGCTGCCTTTAATAAGTTTTCCGATTCTGCCATTTCCTCAATGGAAATCGGAATAT
>JAHEEB010000704.1:0-1663 GCA_024640925.1 Bacteroidota bacterium
AGAAAAGGTAATGTATCACGAAAAAGGACAGTGGCTGTATAAATGTCTGCTGGAACTATCAGATTTGAAACACAAATATTGATAAGTAAGGTATAAACAGCAATCGCAAAAGAAAATTTTATGGATATACTTTTAAAAAAAAATAAAATTCCGACTATTGCTAAAAGAAAAAAAGACACTGTATTAATTACAACTATTATCCTGTTCAATTCAAAAATAAATATATCGAGTAGTATTACAGCAGATGCAATAATCAGGGTAAAAAGAAAAGTATACCTACCCAGGGTTTTCAATGATTGACTAATGTCAGTTTCAGAAAATTCCATTAAAGTAGTATGGTTTCAATTAAATTTACAACTTTTTCAGCAAGTCCAAAAGCATTAATCTGGTTTTAAGACAATATCAAAACTGTTTTTAGAATGATTAAATTTGTTATTGAATAAACCGAAAAAATAAATAAATGATATTGTTCCCAAATGCCAAGATAAACATAGGATTAAATATTATTGCCAAAAGACTGGATGGTTTTCATGATATTGAAACCTGCTTTATTCCCATCGGGCTCTGCGATATACTTGAGATAGCAGAATCAGAGAACATTAAATTTGAATCATCGGGGATAAAAATACCAGGTAACCCTATGGAAAACTTATGTGTAGATGCATGGAAACTTATGCATGAGTATTATAAAATTCCACCTGTAACTATTCGTTTACACAAGCAAATCCCTGTAGGAGGAGGTCTTGGTGGTGGTTCTTCAGATGCAGCTTTCATGTTGAAAGGACTGTCCGATTATTTTAACATTCAAATTAATTCAACAGAACTAAAAAACTATGCATCAAAACTGGGAAGCGATTGCTCTTTTTTTATCGATAATAAACCTGCTTTTGCTAAAGGAAAAGGTGAAATCTTAGAGTTGATTGATGTGAATCTGAACGGGTACAAAATTTGTCTGATAAATCCAGGAATCCATATTCCAACTAAAGATGCTTATGCCAGTATCAGACCAAAATATCCCCGTATTAGCCTTATGGAAATACTTAAAATGCCAGTTGAAGAATGGACAGGAGCTGTTATAAATGATTTTGAAGCTTTTGCCCTTAAAACACACCCTATGATTTCTGCTATAAAAGAAAAACTGGTAATAAATGGAGCGATTTTCTCATTAATGACAGGAAGCGGTTCTTCTGTTTTTGGAATATTTAAGAACCAAGTACCTAAAAATATTGTAAAGGAATTCTCTGGTATGTTTGTTTGGATAGAAGAATAAAAAAACGCCTGAAAAATCAGGCGTTTTTTATTATCATTCGAATTCAATCATTAAATGTCCTTTCGAAATCCTATCGCCAGCTTTTATATTAATTGTTTTAATCTTGCCGTCAAAAGGGGCAAAAATGGTATTCTCCATTTTCATTGCAATCAGAACTAATAAAGGTTCGTCCTTTTTAACCAAAGAATTCTCCTTTATATTAATCTGCTTGATTGTTCCAGGGATATACGATACTATTCGTTTATCATTGGGTTTTTCCCATTTCTTACGATTTTCATATTTTTTCGTAAAATAGGTTTTGTATACTTCCCCATGAATAACCAACTCCTGAAGGTTTTTATCGTCTTTCTTTTCCATTGAAGTATCTGATTTGTTAATAAACTAATTTGTTAG
>JAHEEB010000704.1:1673-3474 GCA_024640925.1 Bacteroidota bacterium
CATGTTTTTTCTTTGGTCCGTATACTTCTTTATTTTTTGCTACTTCAATAGCATGAATGAGGAATTTTCTGGTTTCTTCGGTTTCAATGACAGAATCGACATAACCTTTAGAAGCTGCAACATAAGGATTTGCGAATTTCTCCTTGTACTCAGCAACTTTAATTTTCCGCATTTCGTTCGGATCCTCTGCCTCTGTAATTTCTTTACGGAAAATAATATTGGCAGCACCTTCCGGACCCATCACAGCAATCTCAGCGCCTGGCCATGCAAAAACAAAATCGGCGCGTAAATGACGTGAACCCATGGCAATATAACCACCACCATATGCTTTACGAATAATTACTGTAATCTTTGGTACGGTAGCCTCACTGTAAGCATAAAGAATTTTTGCTCCGTGTCTTATTACGCCCGCATGTTCCTGATCTATACCAGGCAGATAGCCGGGTAAATCGACCAGTGTAATAATTGGAATATTAAAAGCATCGCAATAGCGAATAAATCTTGCAGCTTTATCAGATGAATCAACATCGAGTACACCAGCTAAAGTAAGTGGTTGGTTACATACGAATCCACAAGTTTCTCCATTAATTCTACCATAACCAATAACCATATTTTTAGCCCACATGTCCTGAACTTCAAGAAAATCAGAGTCATCAACAACAGCCCTTACCACATCACGGATATCATAAGGCAAATGTGAATCTCCTGGTACAATATTGCTTATTTTGCTAGCCTTGGGTGGTTTCGGATCCAGTATTGGGGCTTTCTTATCGTTGCTCCAGGGAAGAAAGGTTAGAAGTTTCTGAATTTGCTGAAAACATTCCTTTTCACTTTCGGCAAAGAAATGGGCATTCCCGGTAATCTCGCTATGAACACGAGCCCCTCCTAAATCTTCCATTGAAATTTCCTCTCCCAGAACTGTTTTAATAACCTCCGGACCGGTGATAAACATTTTCGAAATATTATCTACTACAAAAACATAATCGGTTAATGCAGGAGAATATACTGCACCGCCTGCACACGGGCCAAGTATTACAGATATCTGAGGAATAACACCCGATGAAAGAGTATTCCTGAAAAATATTTCACCATAGCCAGCCAGTGAGTTAACACCTTCCTGAATGCGGGCTCCACCAGAGTCATTAATACCAATGAGTGGCATACGCATCTTAAGAGCGTGATCCATTATTTTGGTAATTTTACGAGAATGCATAAGGCCCAATGAACCTCCTGCAACAGTAAAATCCTGGGCAAAAATAGCTACTGGTTTCTGATTTATTGTTCCTGTACCAATTACTACACCATCACCATGAAGAACCTTATTTGCCATATCAAAATCGCGGGCTTCGTGTTCCGCAAACAAATCGTACTCATGGAAGGAATCAGTATCGAGAAGGGTAACAATTCGATCACGGGCTGTCATCTTTCCCATCGACAACTGCTTTTCGATCGCTTTTTCACCACCTCCCATTTCTACTTCTTTCCGCTTGTTTTTTAGTTCTTGGATTTTGTTTTTAAGTGGCATACTTAATTAATTAAAATTTATAAATTATGTTAATATAATAGTTAATAGTTTGGGGGTACAACGTTACTAAATTGATCTTAATAAATGAAATGTTTTATTCATTAAGTGAGGATTTGCAGTGTTTAGTCTTTGTAATGAACACCTTAGAAATCCTGATTTATTTGGGAGCAATTTTATATAAAAAATATGCTATTCCTGCATAAAGTATATTAGGGAACCAAACAGCAAAAAATGGTGGGAAAGATCCACCGATAGCAAATTGTGTACTGAACTTTA
>JAHEEB010000705.1:0-761 GCA_024640925.1 Bacteroidota bacterium
ATGAACTAGATAATCCTCAAACCAATATAAAAAATGCTTATTGCGAAAACGATTATGTTAAGCTTGTAATTTCCAAACCTTTATCTGTTAATAATTGGTATGATGAAGATATGACCTTTCTGGCTGATGCTACCTCCTATACTTTTAAATCTCTGGTAAACGACCAGGTTTTATATCTCAAGGCGATTGATGAAAATGGGTGCAGAACCGATTCCGTTCGTCTCGCTTTGGTTGTTGATCGTTTAAATGCAGATTTTACCATAGATAAAACCCATGTAGGTGCTTGGGAAACAGTTCAATTCACCTTTACTGGTTCGAATGCAACTACTTATTTTTGGTCTTTTGGAGATGATAATAGCGAAACAGTCGAGAATCCTTCACATATTTATTCAACAGGTGGTACTTATACGGTTATTCTTTCAATAGGGAGCGAAAATCAGTGTTTTGACAGCGATACACTTACTGATGCTATTCTGGTTGATCCTTCATCAATTCAGGAGAATAGTATTGATGCGGCAATATTTCCTGTGCCTGCGAACGATAAACTTACCATTTCTTTACCAGATAATAAATCATATAAGTTAAAGATATACAATCAATCAGGACAAATTGTTTCGGAATATAAACTGACAGAAATAAATAATACAATTGATATTTCTGAAATTCAGGCTGGAAATTACACGATTATTCTGAGTGATAAAGACGGAAATTTTTATTCACAAACAATTACAAAAGAATAGAACCCGGTTTATCAGTTTTTG
>JAHEEB010000705.1:771-3474 GCA_024640925.1 Bacteroidota bacterium
TGAAAATTAAGTGTTTCTCCTATTCTAATATTTAAGTGTTTCACTTAGATTGGTTCTAAATTGCATGATGTTAACCTTTCTCGGTGTTAAAAATCTTTATACTTTCTAATTTACTTCTAAATTTGTGCGTCTTTTTACCCCAAATTGCGCAATAGTGCAATCAATGTAAGCAAATCTACTGATTATTAAAAACCTAAATGTTTTATAATCTTTGATTTGCTTTATACGGGTTTTATATCTCTGAAAAAATTCAGGGAATTGATATGATTGATCCAAAGGAAAATGACTTTTATTAGTTTTATAAACAATCAAACTAACTAACTTCATTTCTGGTTGTTTGCCTTAGCAATTTTATAAATTGAATGTCATATCAAAGTTTTTTTAGAATATAATATATAATGAAAATTATGGGCTTTTCTGAACATCATTCTACCGGACTATCTGGTGAAATTATAGAACAAACAGGAGTACATGTCGAAAAGTGTTACCAATGTGGTAAATGTTCTGCCGGTTGTCCATTATCAGATGAGATGGACTATCCACCAAGCCTTCTTCTGCGCATGATTCAAACCGGAGACAAGGAATTAGAGGAAAAAGTACTTAAATCATATACAATTTGGTTGTGCCTGAGTTGTGAAATGTGCTATCAACGCTGCCCGATGGAAATAGATATCCCTACCCTCTGCGATTACCTTCGTTCAAGATCTATTGAAAAGGGACATATCAACCCGAAAGCTAAAAACATAGTGAAATTTCATAAAGCTTTTTTAAATTCCATTAAAAATACAGGAAGGCTCTATGAGCTGGGGATGATAGCAAACTTTAAGTTTAGTTCAATGAAGCTTTTTCAAGATGCTGATCTTGCTCCGGCTATGATATCTAAGGGGAAACTTCATTTTCTTCCGGAAAAAATTAAGGATACCGCTCAAATAAAGCGGATTTTCAATAAGACCATTTCAAAAAAAGTAAAATAATCCGCAACATATGAAGATAGGAATTTATCCGGGATGTTCCCTGACCGGCTCAGCCCGGGAGTATAATCAGTCGGTTATTGCCATTGCCGAGGCTTTTGGGATAGATATTGAGCAGATACCTGACTGGAACTGTTGCGGAGCAACTGCTGCTCATAACCTTAATAAAGATTTGTCACTGGCGTTACCAGCAAGAATTCTTACCAGTGCTGAAAAACATGGATTGTTTGAAGTTGTTGTGCCTTGTGCAGCATGTTATAGTAGGCTAATGACAACCAAACATGAGCTTGATCATGATCCGGTAAAGCGTAACAAAATTTCCGAAATTATTGAGGCTGATTATCAGGGCAAGGTGCAGATACTGAATGTTATCGAATTTATTGATAAGTATATTACTCCAAAACTTGATGATAAAATAAAACGCAAATTTAACAATAAAATAGCCTGTTATTATGGTTGTTTGCTGGTTCGACCAGCAAAGATTTTGAAATACGATAGGGCAGAAGATCCTCAATCGATGGATACAGTTATGTTAAAGTTGGGAGCTGAGCCATTACAATGGAATAGAAAAGTTGAATGCTGTGGTGCAGGTCTGACTATGGCCAAAACGGAAATTGTGGCAAAGCTTTCAGGCACTATTATTGAAGATGCCCAGCATCAGGGTGCTGAGGCTATTATTGTTGCATGTCCTATGTGTCATGCAAACCTTGATATGCGGAGAAAATCAATAAATAGTGTATTGGGTAAAAAAATAGATATTCCTGTCATTTACATTACGCAGGCTATCGGCTGGGCGCTTGGTATGGATGATAAGAAGCTTGAGTTCTTCAGGCATTTTGTGCCGGTGAATATCACGGTAAAGGAGGTATCAGTTTAGCTTTTAAGATTATATTATTATAACGAAGTAATAAAAATTACAATATATGTCCCGAATAGGAGTGTTTGTATGCCATTGCGGTGAGAATATTTCAGCTACTGTCGATTGTGGGAAGGTTGCCGAAACAAGTGGTAATTTAGAAGGAGTTGTATTTTCGACCGATTATAAGTATATGTGTTCCGACCCTGGCCAGACATTAATAAAAGAGGCCATTAAGGAGCATAAGCTCGATGGTGTTGTTGTTGCAGCATGCAGTCCGCGCATGCACGAGCCTACTTTTCGAAAAGCATGCCAGGAAGCAGGACTGAATTCCTTCTTGTGCGAAATGGCCAATATTCGTGAACATTGCTCATGGGTGCATGAAAAAGGTGATACTACCACCCAGAAAGCTACTGATTTAGTCAGAACCCTGGTCGCAAAAGTCAAGAAAAATCAGCCTTTATTCCCAATAAAAGTTCCGGTTACAAAAACAGCTCTTGTGATAGGAGGGGGAATAGCAGGTATTCAATCGGCTCTTGATATTGCTAATACAGGCCATAAGGTTATTATGGTAGAGCGCGAACCATCAATTGGCGGCCATATGTCTCAACTATCGGAGACATTCCCTACTCTCGATTGTTCGCAGTGTATTCTAACCCCCCGAATGGTAGAAGTTGCACAACATCCGAATATTACTTTATATACATATGCCGAAGTTGAAAAACTGGATGGGTTTGTTGGAAACTTCAAAGCCACCATTCGGCTTAAGTCTAAAAGTATTGATGAGAAAGACTGCACGGGTTGCGGATTATGCACAACCAAATGCCCGACAAAGAAGATTCCAAGCGAATTTAACGAAGGATTAGGGTTAAGAAC
>JAHEEB010000706.1 GCA_024640925.1 Bacteroidota bacterium
AGATTTTACGGTAAAAATGAAACCGATTATTAAACTACCCGAAGGTGAGTATTTCCAACGAGTAGAAACTGCAAGAGGTGAACTTGATGTGTATATAGTTAGTACCGGAGAGAAAACTCCTTATAAAATGCATTTCAGGACTCCAAATTTCTCAAACCTTTTTATTATTAATAAAATAACTGCAGGATTAAAAATAGCTGATTTAATCGCTATTTCCGGTTCTCTGGATTTGATTATTCCGGATATTGACAAATAAAAATAAGCCAAAGAGCCTCTGAATCTATATTTCGAGTCTTTACGGTAAAAAAAACGACATTAATACTTGAAAACAAATATAATGGCTTTTAGTATTTACGATTTCAGTTCGTTCACCCGATCGATAGACCAGGGGTTAAACCAGGTAATGTCTCCAGGGTGGGCTGTATTCACCGAATTGGCGATTATCGGTTTGGTTTTTATTTTATTTTACGCCGTGGCAGGATTATACTTAGTTTACGCCGAGCGTAAAGTCTGTGCTTTTATGCAGAATCGCCTTGGTCCTAACAGGGTTGGAATTTATGGCTTGATGCAAACCCTGGCGGATGCCATCAAATTGTTTATGAAGGAATTGATTCCTATTAAGAAATCGGATAAGTTTCTTTTTCATCTTGCTCCTTATATTGTGACCATTGCGGCATTTATGTCTCTTGCAGCTATTCCCTTTGCGAAAGGATTGCACGCCATCGATTTTAATATCGGGGTATTTTATGTTATGGCAGTATCTTCCATTGGGGTAATCGGGGTTCTTTTAGCAGGCTGGTCAAGCAACAGTAAATATTCATTAATTGGAGCCATGCGTAGTGGTGCCCAGATAATAAGCTATGAACTATCAGTAGGTTTCTCATTGCTCACCATTGTAATTTTTTCCGGAACTATGCAATTCTCAGGGATTGTCGAAAGTCAGGCAAATGGATGGTGGATTTTTAAAGGTCATATACCTGCCGTTATTTCATTCATTGTTTTTCTTATTTCCAGTACAGCAGAGATAAACCGCGGGCCATTTGACCTTGCTGAAGCAGAATCGGAATTAACCGCCGGTTTCCATACGGAATATTCAGGTATTCGTTTTGCATTCTTCTATTTGGCTGAATATATAAACATGTTTATTGTATCAGCAATTGGAGCTACTGTATTCTTAGGTGGATGGATGCCCTTGCACATAGGCGGATGGGAAGGTTTTAACCATGCGATGGATTTTGTCCCCCCAATAATTTGGTTCTTCGGGAAAACATGTTTACTTATCTTCTTGATAATGCAGTTTAAATGGACTTTTCCACGTTTACGTATCGACCAGTTGCTTACTCTTGAGTGGAAATATCTCCTTCCGATCAATCTGGTTAATATAGTTATCGTAGCATTTTTAGTATTAATGGGCTGGTATTTCAAATAATATGAACATAGGAGAATATATACTAAGTATTTTTAGGGGGTTTAAGACCCTGTTAACAGGGATGACCATAACGGGAAAATATTTTTTCAGCCCGGGTCAGATTGTAACCCAAAAATATCCCGAAAACCGGAAGACTCTTAAAATGTTCGAAGGTTATAAAGGTGAAGTTGTTATGCCTCACGATGAAAATAATCATCATCGCTGTACCGGTTGTGGCATTTGTCAGATAAATTGTCCAAATGGATCAATCGAGGTCTTTACCAATAAAATAGAAACGGCCGAAGGAAAAACGGAAAGGGTTCTTGACAAATATATCTATCATCTGGATATGTGTACATTTTGTGGCTTATGTGTTAAAACCTGTCCTTCTAAGGCAATTGTATGGAGCGATAAGTTCGAACATGCAGTTTTCGATAAACGCAAACTGGTTAAACAATTAAATAACCCCGGGTCATCACTTAATAAAGAAAAGAAATAATGACAACAAATGTTTTAATGTTTTATTTGTTTTCGTCTGTAATCATCCTTTTTGCATTACTCTCGATTTTTACCCGCAGAATTCTGAGGGCAGCCGTTTACCTTCTTTTTGTATTGGTTGCCACAGCAGGTTTGTATTTTATGATGCAGTATCAGTTTCTTGCAGCCGTGCAGTTAGCTCTTTATGCTGGTGGTATAGTGGTATTAATAATTTTCTCTATACTTCTTACCCATCACATCGACCATAAATTCGAAAATCCCCGATTGGTGAATGTTCTCCTTGGATGTGGAATTGCCATTGGTGGTACTTTACTCGCTATTCCTGTGATCCGATCGTTCCCTTTTAAAGCACACGATATTGCTCCACTTGACCCAAGCATGCAAACGATTGGTAATCAGTTACTCGAAACTGGCAAAAACGGATATGCATTGCCTTTTGAGGTAATCAGCGTTTTGTTGCTCGCTTCTATGATTGCAGCCATTGTGATAGCGAAAAAAGGTAAATAATATTAACCAGATAATCCTCAGAAATTCAATATAGATATGATTCAAGGAATACCATTAACACACATACTGATTGTTTCAACAATTATGTTTTTTATAGGTGTTGCCGGTTTTATAATTCGTAAGAACTTAATCACCATGCTTATGGCAGTCGAATTAATTCTTAATTCGGTTTGTATAAACTTTGTGGTTTTTAACCGGTATTTATATCCCGATCAACTTCAGGGGCATTTCTTTACATTGATAATTGTTGCCATTGCTGCTGCCGAAGCCTCGGTTGCCATTGCACTTATTATCAATATTTACAGACGCTTCTCGTCAATTGAAGTCTCTGATGTAAGTGAAATGAAGAATTAAAACGATGTTTAACCTAGTACAATCTTTATAAAACAAGATATTTATGAATGCGTTTTTATATACTGGCCTGATTTTACTGGTTCCTCTAATAATGTTCCTTGTAATTGGACTTTTAGGAATGAAATTCAAGCCTATTGTTTCGGGTATAGTTGGTACTGCGGCCCTTGGATTTATCACCCTGCTTTCGTATATTACTGCCATTAGTTATTTCTTTGGCGTTGGCCGAGTGAATGGTGTCTTTCAGACTTTTATCCCTTATGATTTTCTTTGGCTTAAGTTTACCGAAACGTTGCACATTAATATTGGCATTCTGCTCGATCCTATTTCGGTAATGATGTTGGTAGTTATCACTACAGTTTCTTTTATGGTTCACTTGTACAGCATCGGATATATGAAAGGTGAAGTTGGGTTCGAACGGTTTTTTGCCTTTCTTTCGCTCTTTACTTTTTCTATGCTCGGTCTTGTGCTGGCAACCAATATTTTCCAGATGTACATCTTTTGGGAACTCGTAGGGGTTTCATCATATCTGCTTATCGGTTTTTATTATCAGAAACCTTCGGCGGTTGCTGCATCAAAAAAAGCTTTTATTGTAACCCGTTTTGCCGACCTCGGATTTTTAATCGGCATTCTGATGGTCTCATATATTACCGGCACGTTCGATTTTGGTATTCTAACACAACCTGGTACAACAATCTTTCAGAGT
>JAHEEB010000707.1 GCA_024640925.1 Bacteroidota bacterium
GAGAAATGATAATAAGTACATATTATATAAAAGTAATAGAGATACTTTTAGTTTTAAGATAGAATGTCCTTAAGAGAGAAATATATGGAAGAAAATTAATTATCCATATTACATTTCGAATTAAAGTTTTAAATAGTTACTTAAATTGCCATCCCCACTCAGCGTAAAATGTCCAATCAATCAAGGCACTGAGTGTAGTTTTCAGAACTACACTCAAATATTTTTGTTTCCGTCTTTTCAGGCTGGTACACATGGTAATTTTTGATTAAAAACCCCAACCCCTTAGTAAGGCCTTAGTAAGGGGCAATAACAGATTTGTTCATAAATAGAGTTTTTATATATATGAAAGATTTGAAGAATAATATAACCTATGTCAACCCAACTAAATAACCTGAATTATCTGAAAGACAACCGGGAGCATCTTCGAAAGAATATGACTGAAGCCGAGTTGGTGCTGTGAGAAGTTTTAAAAAGGAATAATTTTAAAAAAATCGCCAGCAATTTGTTCAAAGCAAACTTTGTGTTCTTTGTGTAATCCTTCGTGCCCTTTGTGGTTAAAGAAAAAGCTTAGATTAAAAAAAACTTTCATTATTTTAGTAGCAAACAATTGTCTGAACCGCAGATTATACCAGATTAACCCGATTTCGCAGTTTAAAACCAGCCAATTGGTATTAAGTTCCACTGTCCTGTTATTGCCCCTTATTAAGAGCCCATCCCGCTAAAGCGAGAGGTCGGGGTTGATTGATAAATGTTGGAAGTTTTCGCGGAGTTTGTTATATTGTGAGTGGAATTTAATTACAGAAATATAAAAACACCTTACTATGAAAAATTACTTGTTTCTTGTTATTGCTTTTCTGAGTCTAAGCAATTTAATAGGTCAAGAATTAGTTTTTGAATCAACTCAAGATATAAACAATGATAATATTGTTGATACAGTATGAGTTGAAAGTATAGACAACTATAAATTTCGGTTATTCATTAACAAGTTTAAGATAGAAGCAAGATTTGACGATGGCAAAGTTGATGGCTTTAAAATTATAGATATCGATAAACTTGATAATTACAGGGAAATAGCCGTTCATACTTCAGGACCAAGTAATGATGATGAATATATGATCTATTGGTTCAATGGGAACGAAATTATTTTTATGAATCATTTGTCAAGATGGCCTGAATTTAAAGGCAATGGAATCGTTTATCTTAATGATTGGGTAGGATTTTGGTCGTGTCGTGATAAATATGTGTTAGATTATTCTGAAAGGAAATTGAAGCATGTAGACCAATTCGCCTACTTTGTTGGCAAACAAATAAAAATCGAAAAAGGATTTAAAATATATAGGGAAAAAGAATTAGTTAACGAAGTTGCAATGTTAGAAGACAATTCTGAAATTGAGTTAATTCTATGCGATAAAGTTAATAGAGAATTCTTTGAGCACAGATATTTAATTAAATCTCAATCAGGTCTTCTGGGATGGGCAAATTTTAAAAGTATAAATGAAAACTCAATACTTCCAATGGCAGATTAAGCAGAATAATCAGCAGTTTGAGCAGGCTGAATTATCGTTGATAGCCACTCTTCACTCTTCACTAAGTAATCTGATGTTTATTAAATGTGGTATCTTTGTCAGAGACTTTAAACAAAAAGAAATTTGAAGCATTATATTTGCATCATGTATTATCGTCGTAAAATATTACTTGCTCTTTTAGAGGCATTTGATAACAAGCTTGATAAAATTAGCCTGCAAAAATTATTAATGCTTGTAAGTAAACAACAACAAAAACCTGATTATCATTTTGTGCCTTATAAGTTTGGCTGTTATTCTTTTCAAGCCGCTGCTGACTTGCAAACTATGACTAAATACAATCAGGTTGCTTTACAATGCAATGATTGGATTAAAATCGACAATGAAAAATATTTGTTGGGTCTTAAGGACAGGGACAGGCAAGCTATTCGTTACGTTAAGCAAACGTATGGCAGCAAAACCAGTGATGAACTTATTCGCATTACTTATATAAAATATCCACAATTAGCAATTAATAGTGTTATAGCAAAGAATAAGCTAACAGCACAAGAATATAAAAAAGTAGTTGATGCTAAACCGCAATCCAACAAGACAATACTTTTCACAATCGGTTATGAAGGGCTTAGCCTCGAAGAATACATAAACAAATTAATTGTAAACGATGTAAAAGTGTTATGTGATGTTCGTAAAAACTCTTATAGTATGAAATTTGGGTTTAGTAAATCGCAATTACAAGCCGCTTGCACAGGTGTTGGAATTGAATTTGTGCATATTCCTCAATTAGGCATTGATTCCGATAAACGGCAAGAACTAAATACACAGGCAGATTACGATAAGTTATTTTCCCAATATCGTAGTGATATATTATCTCAAACAAAGACCTATCAGGATAAATTAATAGATTTATTAGTTAAAAATAAACGTATTGCGCTTACATGTTTTGAGGCCAACATTTACCAATGTCATAGAAAACATTTAGCAGAATCCATATCAAATACGGATGGCTTTAAATATGAAATAAAACATATTTGATGGCTCGCAAGAAAGTTCTGATAACAGTTACAACGTATCCTCTTCCATCAAGAAGCTATGATGAGTTAGTTTGCACTGCAGGAGTTCTTAAGAATGGTGATTGGATAAGAATCTATCCAGTTCCGTTAAGCTTCTTGATTGATTTAAAAGGAACAGGAAAAGTAAATAATGTAAAATACACCTGGATAGAACTTGATTTAAATAAACGTACCGATGATTTTCGTCCAGAAAGCCATTCTCCTGTAAATTATGATTTTAAGGATATTGTTGTAGGCAATACAATTAAAACCGATGGGAATTGGTTGTTGAGAAAGGAGTTTTGCTTAAAAAATATTTACACGAACAAAAACCGGCTACTTGAAGATTCAAAAGCCCCAAAAAATATATCCCTGGCAACCTTTAAACCTGCCAAAGTACTTGGAGTTGAAATTGAAGAAGATGAAAGAGAATGGAAAGATGAGTGGAAGGAATTAAGGAAACAAGGCAATCTATTCGAAACTGTAAAACCAATCGAAACGTTAATACCTAAATTACCATATAAATTCTTCTATCGATTTTTAGATGATGAGGGAATAGAAAGTAAGTTGATGATTGAAGATTGGGAAATTGGTGCTTTATATTGGAATTGCATTAGGAGTGCAGATGGCAATGAGAATATTGCATTGAAAAAAGTAAGGGAACAATATGAAGACAATTTTATAAAAAACAAAGATTTATATTTTTTTCTCGGAACAACGAAGGAATGGCACAGAAGGAGAGCAAATAATCCGTTTGTGATAATAGGGGTATTTTATCCTAAAAAAGAATTGCAAGGACGATTGTTTTAAGTCTATTCCATAATATAAGGCTCATTAGTAAAACGCTCGGAGCCATTACAACAAACTGGTTTATGGGGTTGGGGTTGATTGAG
>JAHEEB010000708.1 GCA_024640925.1 Bacteroidota bacterium
AAACCAAATATAGTTAAGCCTGATAAGGCTGAGATAGTAAGAATAGTAAATGATGAGAATGAGGTTTATTTCATTCCTGTCGGTTTACAACAAATACTTCAACAAATGACTAATTCACAAAATCTATATATCATTTCTAACTAATACGATTATTATGAGAAGACCTAATTGTGTTTTTTTATGGCTACTGGTATTGATATTTTCAATCCAGCTAAACGCTCAGACATCGAAATATGGTAATGTCTCCATGGGTGGCGGAGGTTTTGTATCGGGATTAATTATGAGCAAAACCCAGCAAAATCTTTTATATGCCAGAACTGACGTTGGAGGAGCCTATCGTTGGGATGCTACCAATGCAAAATGGATCCCATTGCTCGATTGGGTTTCTGAAAGCCAAACTGGTTATTTGGGAGTCGAATCAATGGCTACCGATCCACAGGCACCAAACAAACTGTATATGTTGGTTGGTATTTCCTATTTTAATAGTGGAGCTACTGCTATACTCAGGTCATCGGATTATGGCGAAACATTTACCATAACTGATGTAACCTCGCAGTTTAAAGCACATGGCAACGGAATGGGACGTCAAAATGGAGAGAAACTCCAGGTAGATCCACACAATAGTAATATTCTGTTCTGTGGTACTCGTTGGAATGGTTTGTTTAAGAGTACCGATGCTGGTGCCACCTGGAGTAAAGTATCTGCTCTGAGTGTAACAACGACAGCCAACGAAAATGGTATTAGTTTCGTAGTTCTCGATGGCTCCAGCGTTTCTGGCGGAGTAACTCAAAGAATGTTCGTTGGAGTATCTCAAACAGGTACAAACTTATATAGAAGTAACGATGGTGGTGCAACCTTTACTGCAATTTCAGGGGCGCCAACCGATTTAATGCCACAGCGCGCTATACTGGACGATGCTGGTAATCTTTATATTACCTATGGCAATGGGGCAGGGCCTCATGGTCATTGGGCTTTGCCAGAACCTTTTGATTTAGGCGCTATTTGGAAGTATAACCTTTCAACAGGTGCATGGACAAATGTTACCCCATCAGGTTTCACTAGACCTTTTGGCGGATTGTCGGTTGATCCGAATAATCCGAATCGTATTGTTGCATCGACAATGAATACATGGTTGATACAAGAGGACGAGGCTTATGGTGACAGGTTTCTAATAACTACCGATGGTGGTACAACATGGACAGATGTTATTGCCCGCGGATTTGATATGGATCCAAATGGTGCTGACTGGATTACCGGAAAAGCAATTCACTGGACAGGTTCAATAGAATTTGATCCTTTTAATACGAAGAAAGTATGGGTTACATCAGGTAATGGAATATTTTCAACGGATGATATCGATGCTACAACGAATGTCTGGAAGTTTACTGTAAAAGGTCTGGAAGAAACGGTCCCTTATGGATGTGTTAGCATTCCAAATGGTCCGGTTGTTTCTGCTGTGGCCGACTATGATGGTTTTGTAAATTCCGATATTACTGCGTTTGGTGCAGTTCATCAGCCACAAATGGGTAGTACATCTGATATTGCTGTAGATCCATTTAATACAGGAGCGTGGGTTCGTGTTGGAACAAGTATTTATTATACAACTAATTCTGGTTCCACATGGACACAAACCAGTACTATCAATGGTTCAAAAGGTCATGTTGCCATTGGTTCAAATGGAGGTGTATTATTACACTGCCCCGATGGAACCAGCACATCCTATCGTTCAACCGATAAAGGAACTACCTGGACATCTGTGAGTGGTCTGAGTACTACAGATGCAAGTTTCTATGCCGACCCGGTTGTAGTAAACAAATTTTATTCCTATGATGCTAGCAGTGGCGCTATAAAAGTTAGCACTGATGGTGGCGCAACCTTTGCTTCTGCAGGATCAACCTTAAGTAATGGTTCAAAAATACTCGGTATAGCTCCCGGTTTAAGTGGTGATATTTGGGTAGCTTTATTCTATGGCGGTCTTTCACATACAACGGACGCTGGAAAGACCTATACAACAATAAACAATATAACATATTGTGGCGCAGTCGGCTTAGGCAAAGCTGCCTCGGGAAGTACATATCCTACAGTCTATATCTGGGCAACTATAAATAGTGTCACAGGTTTGTACCGTTCAACAGATCAAGGTGCCACCTGGACCAGAATCAATGACGATGCTCATGAATGGGGTGGTCCGGGAAATGGGCAGTTTGTTGTTGGTGATAATAATGTGTATGGTCGCGTATATATGAGTACTGCCGGTAGGGGCATTGTGTATATCGATTCAGATGTGACAACAGTTACAGTTACCGGAGTTTCTGTAAGTCCGTTATCAGTGACTATTGCTGCAGGTTCAACAACAACATTAACAGCTACTGTTACTCCAACAAATGCAACAAATAAAGCAGTAACATGGAGTTCAAGCAATACAGCTATTGCTTCTGTTAATAGTGCCGGGGTTGTTGCTGGTTCATCATCCGGAACAGTAACAGTTACAGCAAAAACTGTTGATGGGGATTATACAGCAATTTCAACAGTTTCAGTAACTGGTACAGTTGTTAATCCTACAAGTGTTACTGTTTCTCCTGCAAGTACATCGGTATATGTTGGTTCAACAGTTACTCTTACTGCAACTGTTTTACCTACGAATGCGACAAATAAGAATGTAACCTGGAGTTCTGCTAATAAAGCTATTGCGACAGTCACAACGGCTGGAGTTGTAACAGGAATTGGTACAGGTGCTGTGACTATTACTGCAACCACAGTTAGTGGCGGTTTAATAGCAAGTGCAACAGTTACGGTTAATCCTGTAGCGGTAACCGGTATTTCATTAAGTCCAACCAGTGTTACAGTGGGCGTTGCTAAAACAACCAGTTTATCAGCTACGGTTTTACCAACAAATGCTACGAATAAGAGTGTGACATGGATTTCAAGTAATACTTCAGTGGCTACAGTTAGCTCCGCAGGTCTAGTTACTGGTGTTGCAAAAGGTTCAGCTACAATTACAGCAACAGCTGTCGATGGAGCAAAAACAGCTACTTCTGTAATAATTGTTGAGTCTTTGTTTATACCATGTAGTAATCCTGTCACAACAACATTACCAATATCTCAGGATGGTGCTGGTGAATATTGCTGGTCAACAACTGGAACCATTACTAATGTTAATTCATGGAATACAGATATTGTAGAAATTAACGGCACTGTTCTAACTAATACTTATGCAAGTACAATGCCTGAGACAATAAACGGAAACTATTATATTCATTATAAAGCTTCTGTATCGTGGGCACATCTTTCTGTTAATGGCTCTAGCTCCATTGTCTCAGTTACTGGTGTTTCTGTTACACCAACTACATCATCAGTAACTGTAGGCGGAACGGCTTCATTAACTGCTACCATAACTCCAACCAATGCAACCAATAAGAGTGTAACCTGGAGCTCAAGCAATACTGCTATAGCAACAGTAAGCAC
>JAHEEB010000709.1 GCA_024640925.1 Bacteroidota bacterium
TGCCAAATATGAATACATTGCTTTTTTAGATGCTGACGATTGGTGGAATTCCAATTTTTTAAAATTAATGCAACAAACTATTTTGCAATGTCCTGATGCAGCTATTTATGGTAACAGGTTTTATATAATAAAAAATGGTCGAAATCATTTGTCAAATGTTGGAATCGATGATAATTTTGACATAGGTTATATTGATTATATAAAAACATATTCAAATACTTTTTGCACACCCTTTAACTGCTCTTTTGTGGTTGTTAAGAAATCTATCTTTTTAGAAGAAAAGGGGTTTAACCCTGAGCTAAAATTTGGAGAAGATTTTGATTTATGGATAAGAATAGCGCTCAAACATAAAGTTGCTTATTTGAATACCCCACTCTCATATTCAAATCAGGATGTGGCAATTAAGTTCCGGGCTTTAGACGAAAACAAAATGTATCCAAAAGAAACATTTTTTATTTTTAATCTGGGGTACCTTGAAAAAGAAGAAAAAAACAACCCGTTACTAAAAGTACTTCTTGATGGGTTACGTGTTCGTTCGTTATTGAGATACCATTTAGCAAAAAAATACGAAAAAGAAGTAACTGAAATACTTAATAAAATAAACTGGGAAGAACAACCCGTTTCAATAAGAAGAAATTATACTTATCCAATAGAGATTACAAGGCTTTATAATTCAACAAAATTGTTGGGTTCCTTTTTTAAGAATAAGATAATACGTATAATTAATGCGAAAAGTAGCCTATTTACTTGGAGCGCTTAACAGAGGTGGAGCAGAAACTCTTATACTGGATATTTTTAAAGAAAAGGATAAGGATATCCGATTTATTTGTATTTATCGTAAAGAAGGGAATTTGTTAAATGATTTTCAAAATACAGGTGTTTCTCTTGTAAAGTTTGCCCCAAAAAACAAATTTGATTTTTTTTACGTCTTTCACTTGCGTAGGTTTTTAATGAAAAAGGATGTTGATATTGTTCATTCTCATCAACTAATCGATGGAGTAGTATCACTTTTAATTACTTGCTTCTCCAAGCGGAAGGCTGTCCTGACTTTTCATGGTCATGAGCTTAAAAAGTCTTTTTTATTTAGGCTAATAAGAAAGGTGCTTTTGAAACTTAACGATCAAAATATATTTGTCAGTAATTCCCAATTGAAATATTTCGAAGAAAAAAACAAAATCAATTTTTCACGACAGATACTATACAATGGCATCGATTTTAACAAGTTTAAACATATTAATAATTTAAGAGAAGAATTAGGTATTAATAAAAACATTCTCTTAACAGCCTCAGTAGGAAATTTTACTTCAGGAAGAAACCATTTATTTGTTTGTGAATTTTTAAACAGGTTATATCAAACGGGAATTCAATTTATTCATTTATTTGTTGGGGCAAAAAACGTTACAGAATCTCTTGTTTATGAAAATTGCATAAACTTTTGCAATAAAAACAAATTAACAGACAATATTAAATTCCTCGGGACAAGAACTGATGTCCCATCTCTATTGCCACAACTTGATGCATTTATTTATGCAACCAATAACGACTCTTTTGGTATTGCAGTAATTGAGGCAATCTCTTGCGGTATTCCGGTTTTTGTAAATAATACTGAGGTTATGTTAGAAATTACAAACAATGGGGAATTTGCTAATATATATGAGTCAGATAATATCGATAATCTATTTACAATTTTTACTGATTTTATACAAAACAGACAAGATTATATCCATCATGCTGTAAATGCTGCCACAATTATTAGAAATCAATACTCAATTGAAAAACATTTGCAGAACCTAAAAAATATTTATCTTAATCTTTATAATTAAATTAATTAAATATGTTATTGGGAAATGATTTAATAGTAGAGGAATTTTTTAATAATCAACAGGAATATTACAAAAAAAATAATCCTGTTATTAAAATTAGGAAAGAAATTATTTTAAAACTTTTGGGCGATCAAGTAGATAAGGAAATTATTGATATAGGTTCAGGGAACGGGGAAATATCGTTAAATTATTTGGAGAATAACAAAATATCTTATTTGGATATTTCTGCAAATTTATTGAATATCATTAAAGAAAAAATTCCGGAACACCTTCAAAACAAAACGACTTATATCAATGAAAATATACTGACTTTTTCAACAAATAAGAAATATGATATTACTCTTTGTATTGGTTTGTTTGCTCATATTAATAAATTGGATGCTTTAATTGATAAATTATCGTTTATTACAAAAACAAATGGATTAATTATCCTGCAATTTACCGATAGTTCAAAATTGTTCGAAATTATTTCATATTTTACTAGATTCATTTTCAAAAAGAATTCCTATACATACAATATAAATCGAACCAAAAAGATTGATATTTTAAAATTGTTAAAAGACACTAATTTGGAAATAATAAAATCAATTAACCATTGGCCAATATTTCCTTATTTTAGTTTGTTTCCTCAACAGATAAAGCTTTCATGTTTGAGAAAAACATATAATAATTCATTTTTATCTAATTTCGGTTCAGAAATAATTATGTTGCTTCAAAAAGCTAATAATCAATATTCTCAAATTTAACATTAATCATTTTGATATATATTCCAAACTATATTAAAACAAATGCAATAGGTTTTTATTTATTAATATTAGTGATAATTTCAATCATTTCTTATAACCTAGCACTTCCTTTTACCTATATTATATTTTCGATGGTAACTGTTTTATTGTTTTTCATATATCTATATAAAATTACACTAAAATGGGAAGCATATTCGGATAAAAAATTCATTAATAGATTATTTTTATTTGCATTCTTCATTAGAACCGCTTGGGTGTTATTTAGCTACCAATATTATCAACTAGCAACTGGTAAACCCTTTGAATTCTCTGCAGCCGACTCTATTGGATATCATTTAGAAGCAGTTTGGATAAGAAATCTTTTCGATCAAAACAAATTAGACATTATTTGGAATTATTATAGTGAGAGATTGTCTGATGCGGGATATACAGCTTATCTTAGCTTCATTTATTCAATTTTTGGTGATTCTATCTTAATCGCTCGATTAATTAAAGCCTTTATAGGGTCAATAACGGTAGTGCTAATTTATAAAGTTACAGTTCGAAATTTCGGAGAAAAAACAGGAAGAATTGCTGGCATATTAGCTCTATTGTATCCAAATTTAATTTATTATACTGGACTTCATGTTAAAGAAACAGAAATGGTTTTTATACTAGTCCTATTCATAGAAAGACTTGATTTATTATTAAGGAAGAAATCAATAAATTTTTCACTACTCATTATTGTATTAGGGTTAGGAGCACTCATATATTTTTTTAGAGCAGTACTTGCATACTGCGCTTTTATATCACTTTTGATTACCGTTTTGTTTTCCAGAATTGAAATTTTCAAACTTAAAAATAAAATATCAATAATTTTAATTATTATTCTATTTTCAATATTTATGTTT
>JAHEEB010000710.1 GCA_024640925.1 Bacteroidota bacterium
TGTCGGTTTTATTCAGTTTTTCTGCAATTGGGGTTTTGATTGTTATACAAATGCCGTTCGTTGTCTTGAAAGATTAAATGCAAGAGAAACACTTGATATAATCCAACAGCAATATAAAATTATTGAACGACTCGAGGATGATGAACGAATTGAAGAACTATGGGATATATCCAAGTACCTGACCGATGAAGAAGCCGAAAAACTTGACGATTTGGACCAACTATATTGGGATAATTCCGATCATATTATTGAGAAGACTTTTGAAACCTATATGGATATGCAGTAACCGTTTGAATGTCATAATCCTGATTTTCATAAAAATAACAAACCAGAAACTAAACAATGAATTTAGAATCGATACGATTAAACCTGATAGAAATTACCTGGGATGATTTAGCGGATATTCACAAACTCCATTCATTTCCGGAAGTTGACGAATTTAACACTATTGGAATACCGGTAAATATGAATGATACTAAAGAGATTATTCGACCATTCATTGAAGGAAGAACTTTAACACCTCGTAAGTTGTATACATGGAAAATAACCATAAAAGAATCAGGTGAATTTATCGGCCTAACCGGAATTACTTTATCGTGCGATAAGTTCAGACTAGGAGAAATTTATTACAAATTAATTCCTAACCATTGGGGTAAAGGTTTTGCAACCGAGGTTGTCAGGACATTAATAAAATCGGGGTTTGAAAATTTAAATTTACACAAAATAGAAGCTGGAGTTGCAATAGAGAATATCCGATCGATTAAAGTTCTTGAGAAATCCGGGATGATTCGGGAAGGATTAAGAAGGAAAACACTTCCTATCAGAGGAAATTGGGTAGATAATTACCTGTATGCAATTGTTGAAGATGACCTAAGAGATTATTAAAGTTTAAATTTACACAAAAAGAAAGCTTACATGAAATATATAAAATTAAATAAAAACTGGAATGCTGAGCCAAATGCCCCTGAGCCATGTATTTCAGAGACTGATGAAGGTATTGAATTAACTTTTTTTCTCAATTCGTTTTTATACCAGCATATCGATGATGGTGAAAAAGGAACACTTGAGTTCTTTAATGTTTATGCTTATCGGCTAGGAACAACTAATGATGAAGGACAATTTAGATTTAACAACAAACAATTACCCTGGGGCGAGTTTTATGAACTAATCGATTCAAAATGGAATAATGATTTCCCCAATGATAAAGTAATTATGAATGATTTAACCAATAAAAAAAGTCTGAGACATTTTATCTTTTTCATGAAAGACAAAACATTTGAATGTATAGCAACAGATTTTCATTTTAAATTTAATGATACAATATCAGAACATCTTGAAGAAAAATACCCAAAAGGATACCTGAACCATTATCTGGCAATGTTTACTGCAAATTTTAATACTCCTTCAATTGACAATTATCAGGTTTACACGAATTTGTATATTCAAATGGAAGGCATAAAGGAATTTAATAATTTAAAGACAGAAATTAAGAATATTCGAAAAAATAATGATTTGAATTTATATCTAAAGATTATAAACTACAGCGAAATTGAAAATTTTGGAAAAGAGCAATTAAATGAAATGATTAAGGTAATTGAAACTTATAAGAATATCTGAAAGAAAAGTTTGTCTAAAATTGTTTTAAACTTCAATCTATCAGCATTTCTTAAATTACCGCGATTTCCTTATATTTAGTTCGTTTATTAATTAATGGAATACATTACAAGAAATGGAGAATTATTTTAAATACCTGATTATAACTTTTATTGTTATCAGCTGTTCAAAGGACAATAAAACAGACAAATTCCTTTTGGAAAAGGACAAGAAAGCACTGATTGAAAATATAAAATCAGATAAAGTTATCTCCTATAAATTTGGTAAGATTTTAATTCGTTCATCTGCCGAAAAAGATACTACATCAAAAGAATACATGGCCTTCAAATCCGATTTGGATAAAATATTTGATATTATTTCAGATAGTGCAAAAACAGAAAACTTAACGATAATCGATTACATAGCTATTTATAGTGACTATAAGAAGATGGAAAAGTTTATAAGAAAAACGGATGAAGATATGTTTCCAACGTTAACCGAAGCTTTAAATGGAATATATGGAGATTCGACCAGCACAGATACTCCCCGATTAAAAGGAGACGAAAAAAATAAAGTTGAAGCTTGCGAACATGCTGCCTTAAGCGCTGTTGTTCTTTTAAGCAAGGATATGGGAAAAGATGTTGCTTTATACGAATGTTCAGAAACAGTACCTGAATCTTTGCCCGATTCTGAATTAAAAACTCTTATTCAGCTTTTCAGGGGCTTTTTGTTTTTTGAAAATGGGTTGTACTATCTTTCCGAAGATGAAATTACCAGGAATATAGGATGGCTTGAAAACAATAAGGATATTGATTTACCTCTGACCAACACTATTTTTAATTGGGGAAACATAGACAAAGCCAAAACGAATATCGGGTTACATTCTGTCAATCATTTATTCAGAGGTATTGACAGACTGATGATGGAAAGAAAAATTGACGAAAAAAGAGCACTGAAAGATTTTGAAATATTTTTAAGTGATGCTTCAAAAATAGGAATGGACAATGAGCTTGTATGGTCGGTGGAGACCTTTTTGTATTTAAAAAATGAAGAAAATGATAAAGCAATCACATCTTTAAATAAATTAAAAACAAGCCGGTTTGTTACTGATAAAGAAAAAAAGAGCATCGATGAATCGATAGAATATTTAAAAAACAGGGAGCCGGGAAAGGTTTTAAATGGCTTTTATGATAAATACTTTATTGGCAAAATTGCATCAAGATACATATTCGACATTTTATCGAAAACAGACTGGAAGAGACTTTTGAAAGATCAAGACGTTTCGCATTCAGACAAGGTTTTTAAAATGCTGGAAACAATATCCAATATTTCCAGAAATATTGAAAAGCAGCGAAATTCAATTACTGATAAGGGAAAGGAAATAATTGACTTAGGGAAAAATTTGCTTAAGTAAAATGAAAACGATTATCTTAATTTAATTCTTCATGCAAACTGAATTGGATTTAATTTTGGATAACTCACAGTCACTTAAAGAACAGGAAACATTATGCACCATTTGAATCCCAATGATTGGTTAGAAGAACGTTTTATCAGATACGACAGGTGGTTAAAGGAAGGTAAGATTCCTTTTTCATCTAAGGTTGTTCCCATTCATGAATCATTAGAATCTAAACAATGGATATTGCCTACAGCGCAGGCAATTGAAATCCTTCGCAATTCAAGAGTATTTCTGCTGACAGATTGCGATTGCAGAACCTTATTTAAACGCTGTAATAATCCCGTAAATGTATGTTTCCTGGTAAATGATGCTGCCGATAGGTACATTGAAAAAGGTGAAGGACGACAAGTAACATTAGATGAAGCCAGGGCTGTTTTGGAAAAAGCAAATGAGTGCGGACTAGT
>JAHEEB010000711.1 GCA_024640925.1 Bacteroidota bacterium
ACTAGTAGAGCGAAACATAGTAATATTGATACTTTGACAAATTTTCAATGTGATAGTGTTCTTATTGCTTGGGGATTATCTAATATTTATAATAAAAATTAAAAGAGTACAAATAATTGACAAGGAAAAGTTTTTACTCCTTGGAGGGCAGGGTTATTAAAAAAGATTGGGCTATCTTCGTTTAGTTAACTCGAATAAAATGAACCGTACTATTCGTTTCATATTAATTGGTCTGGGAATATTGGTGGCTCTTTTTGCTGTTTGGTATTTTTCCAATATTGTTGTCTATATCCTGCTTTCTCTTGTTTTTTCATTAATAGGTCGGCCAATTGTAGATTTGTTAGGTTTGATAAAGGTTGGCAAACATGAAATTCCCAAAGCTTTAAGGGCATTTATTGCTCTTATATCATTGTGGACTGTTTTTATAACAATCTTTTCGCTCCTGTTGCCTCTCATTGCAGGAGAACTTCAAAGTCTGCGGAACATAGATATTAATAGTGCAATTCAATCTCTTGATGAGCCAATAACAAAAGTCGAAGGTTTTATAAATAAATATAACCCCGGGGATCAGAATTTTAATATAGAGCAATATATCAGCAATAAAGTGACAGAGATAATCAATGCTACCTTTGTTACAAATTTTATTAGCAGTCTGGCTGGCATTTTGGAAAATATATTTATTGCACTGTTCTGCGTTTCTTTTATTACCTTCTTTTTTCTAAAAGATCAATCACTTTTTTCCGAATCATTACTAGTCCTTGTGCCGGATAAACACTCAGAGTCGTTTAAAAATGCTATGACTTCGACAAGAAAATTACTGATTCGTTATTTTCTAGGGATCCTTTTACAAATGACTGGCATTTTCACAATTATAACCTTTGGGCTAACTATTGTAGGATTGGGTTTCGGATTAAGTGTATTAATTGGATTTATTGCAGCTGTTTTAAATATCATTCCATACATTGGTCCCCTGATAGCAAGTATAATTGGCATATTACTGGCAGTGGCTACTCATTTACACCTAAACTTCTATAACGAGATGGTTCCTTTAATAGGTTGGATTATTGTAGTTTTTGCTGTTGCCAAACTTACTGATGATTTTTTCTTTCAACCATTTATATTTTCCAGTAGTGTTAAGGCCCATCCACTCGAGATATTCCTGGTAATCTTGATAGCCGGCAGTCTGGCTGGAATTCCTGGCATGATATTAGCTATTCCGAGTTATACGGTGTTCCGGGTTTTTGCAAAAGAATTTCTTAATAAATTTAAAGTTGTTAAAAAGTTAACAAGTAAAATTGATTAGAAAGCCCAACTAAATAATATATTTACAGGGATAGAATGAAATAGATGAATTTCAGGTTTTATTTTGTAACTCTTATCTTCCTGTTATCAGGAGTCTATTTAAAGGCACAGGACTTTACTGCCGATAAGGTTTCGGGATGCATGCCCTTGCAGGTCAAGTTCACCTTAGATTATAGTACTATTGATACAACCACAATCTCAACAGTGAGATGGGATTTTGGGAATGGGACATCAATAGTTTCTTTTAATCCTCCTATAGTTACATATCAATATGAAGGAAATTTCGATGTAAGCATAATCATCGATGGAGATAATGCCAATCCCGTTGTAAAAAATAATTATATTTCAGTTCATTCCCCTTTGCCAGCTACGTTTACAGCAGAACCAACCGATAGTACTTTGATATACAGGCTTGTACCAAATGAAGATATCACAGATAATGCAGCTGTTTATAACTACCAATGGCAATACTATTCAAATGATTCCAGTTTGTACGATACCACCTGTATAGTTAATGAATTGACTCAGGGAAATGCCACGGACACAGTTACATTTCCATATACAGGGTTATTTGGTATATCGTTGAAAATAAGCGATAGTTATGGATGTTCAGATTCTACTTACCAGGAGATTATTATTAGTGAAGCACTTGATACCAGCCAGGCATTTGAAGTAGGCAATGTATTTGCACCAGAAACCCAGGATTATTTTGTTATAAATCCTCAAGATGATGCTGTTATTCTTAATTTCCAGGTTTTTTCAAGGTCTGGGATTTTGGTTTATCGATCGGAAGCACCTATAATTTTTTGGGATGGAAGATCAAATTCAGGCCAGGATTTGGGAACAGGTGTATACTTTTATATTCTTGAGGCCAGTCAGGGCGATTCTATTGGTTATTATTCAACCAAAGGGTTTATCCATCTTTTCAGGTAAGGAGATCAGATAATTTCTGAGCAAATTTTTGTTAAGTCAATAGAAATCTTTTATTTGCAGATTCAAATGAATCTTGGTTAAAAAGAAAAATAATAAAATGTATAAAAAAAAACATTTTATGTTGTTGTATGTATCCATTTTCATTATTTTGCATGCCTCAGTTTTGATTATTAAATAATCAGAAATAATTAAATCAACAATATATGGCTAAAGAACAAACAACCGATGATATAAGGAAAGAGAAGCTTAAGGCGCTTGAGCTGACCATCGGAAAAATTGAAAAAGATTTTGGTAAGGGAACAATCATGAAACTTGGCGATCGTGCCATAGTTGAGGTGCCTACCATTTCCAGCGGATCCATTGCACTGGATGTGGCATTAGGAATTGGTGGTTATCCTCGTGGCAGGGTAGTTGAAGTATTTGGTCCCGAATCATCAGGAAAAACTACGCTTACAATACATGCTATTGCTGAAGCACAAAAGGCAGGCGGTATAGCTGCTTTCATTGATGCAGAACATGCTTTCGACAGGTTCTATGCTCAAAAGTTAGGAGTTGATATAGAGAACCTTCTTATATCGCAGCCCGATAATGGGGAACAAGCACTTGAAATTGCAGATCACCTGATTCGCTCGGGAGCAATTGACATTATTGTTATTGACTCGGTAGCCGCACTTACCCCAAAAGCTGAAATTGAAGGTGAAATGGGCGATTCGAAGATGGGACTTCAGGCACGCCTTATGTCTCAGGCATTAAGAAAATTAACTGCAACTATTAACAAAACAAATACCTGCTGCATCTTCATTAACCAGTTACGTGATAAAATTGGAGTAATGTTCGGAAACCCCGAAACTACCACAGGCGGTAATGCTCTTAAGTTTTACGCCAGTGCTCGTGTAGATATCAGAAAAATAAGCCAGATAAAAGAAGGAGAAGAGGTTACCGGAAGCAGGGTTAGGGTTAAGATTGTTAAAAACAAAATGGCTCCACCTTTCCGCAAGGCTGAATTTGATATCATGTATGGCGAAGGCATTTCGAAAACAGGAGAAATCGTTGATTTAGGAGTTGAGCTTGAAATTGTAAAAAAATCCGGGTCATGGTTCAGTTATGGTGAAACAAAGCTGGGACAAGGCCGCGATGCTGTTAAAGCTCTTTTAAACGATAATCCTGAACTGGCTGAAGAAATTGAAGCTAAAATTACTGAGAAACTTACTGTCAAAT
>JAHEEB010000106.1 GCA_024640925.1 Bacteroidota bacterium
CTTCAGACAGCTTGTTCCAACAATGATTTGGAATCTGCTAAAATATTAATTGAATTCGGTGCTGTGAACTTTCATGCAGGAGATAAGGAAACACCCTTGATTAAAGAAGTTGAAGCAGAAGCTGGCGAAGAATTAATTGATTTTCTATTAGAAAATGGAGCCGATATTAATTATGGAGATGGTTCGTCAACAGCATTAATGGCGGCAGTTTCCTATAAAAATTTAAAGCTGGTTAAACATTTGCTATCAAAAGGAGCAAAAGTAAAAGACATTAAAAATCTGAATGGTGAGGATGCTTTAGAATTTGCACAAAGAGTAGGAGACTTGGATATAGTTAAAATTTTATCACATATTTAAAAATGCCAACCATATCTCTAGCCATACAAAAAGGAGGTTCCGGAAAAACTACCACAGCCATAAATCTGGCTGCTGCGCTTCAGCAAATGGGACATAGTACGCTTTTAATCGATTTGGACCCGCAGGCAAACCTCAGTCAGGCTCTTGGTATTTCAAATGAGCCGGAAGAAAATATTTATACTCTTATTCGACAGGTTTCTATTGGAAACGATGTGGATGCCGAAAAATGCATTTTACAAAAAAATGGGCAGTCGGTAATTCCTGCTACATTGGAACTGGCTAATGCTGAACTGGAATTGGTAAGTGTCTATGGACGCGAAAATATTGTTAAGAATATTATTAAACCCTTAAAGAAAAGCTTCGAATATGTGATAATTGATTGTCCGCCTGCTGTAGGCATGCTCACTGCAAATGCTCTTGCTGCAAGTGAATATGTGCTTATTCCTTTACAGGCTGAGTATTTACCCCTCAAAGGGGTGGAGAGTTTTATGCAAACGATAAAGCAAATCCGGAAACATTTAAACCCCAACTTACTGGTTCTTGGTTTTTTGCTTACAAAATATGACGAACATAAAACAATGAATAGGCAGATTCTTGATAAATTAACCAGTGAGTTCGGCGATTTGGTTTTTCAATCAAAAATACGGATAAATATTGCACTTGCTAAGGCCCAGGAAATAGGTCAGGATATTTTTTCCTTTGATAAAAGCACTCACGGCGCCAGGGATTATCTTCAGTTAGCAGAAGAAATACTGGCGAAAATTTCTCAATAATTTAGGTATATATGTTGAAAATCAATTAAATCCAACGCATATGAAATCGGCATTTAACAGATTCAATCAGTTTTATCGTCAACAGCAACCTGAAAAAAAGGAAGAACCTTTTTTTGGTACAAAATCAACAGCTGATAAAATTCAACAAAAGTCTGACTCAGCCTTTTTTAAAAAACAGGATCAGGATCCTTATGAAAAGGAAGCCGATGCTGTGGCAACAAACATAGTCGACAATAAATCGGCAAACAAAGTAGTTCAAAAAGATAATATAAGCACCATACACCGACAAGCAGAGGAAGAGGAAAAACCGGTTCAGAAGCAAGAAGAGGAAGAAACTCAAGCCAAACCTGAAGAGGAAGAACTAAAACAGGGTAAGGCAGAGGAAGAAGAAGAACCTTTACAAGGAAAGGCTGAAGAAGAGGAAAAGCCACTACAAGGCAAAGGTGAAGAGGAAGAACAACCATTGCAGGGAAAAACCGAAGAGAAGGAAGAAAAGTCTGTGAAGAGAAAACCAGAGGAAGAAGAAATTAAGCAAGGCAAAGCTGAGGAGGAGGAACCATTACAGGCAAAAGAAGAAAAAATAAAAAGGAAGTCCAATAAAGGATTCAATGGGGGAATAAAGCATATAAATAAAAAGCTTACTAACTCAAAAGGTCAGGGTCATTCCATTTCTGATAAAAGTCTTGCTGAAATGGAACATGCCTTTGGGTATAATTTTAAAAATGTAAAAATTCATACCGATGCCGATTCGGTACAAATGAATAAAGATTTACATTCCCAGGCATTTGCTCATGGTACTGACATTTACTTCAATTCAGGAAAATACAATACAGATACAAATAATGGTAAAAGGTTACTGGCACATGAACTGACTCATGTTGTACAGCAAGGAAAAGCCATGAAATCAATTCAACGAAAAGAATCTGAAGATAAAAAAGAAAAGCCAACACTTAATTATAAAAAGGCCCTTAAAGCAAATGAGAAATTTGCCGGTGCTGACTCGTTGGGTTGGTTATCAAAACTCGAAACAATTAAAGGAGGGGCATTCAAAGTTTGGAGCGATCTCTGGAGGGCCGGTAAATACGATGAATTTGCCGATGTTGTTGCACAATACCAGATAGATAATGGGTATAAAAAGAAAGAAATTGATGGAATACTGGGTTTAAGCACTTGGTCAAAAATTGGTGGTTATGGTGAAGCAATGGCCGGAATTGAAAGAGTTAAAGGAGATAAAGCCAACGAAGTTTGCACTCTTGGGACAAAAGAGAGAATTGAAAGTGGCCACAAACTGGCAACCATGGAAAAATTCAAACTGCCCGAAGGAAAAACGGATAGAATATTTAATATAATTCTCCAAAGTCAGGTTTCTAAGATGCAGGAAATTGAAGAACAATATCGTGGCACAGGAGCAGCTGGAGCAATGGTTTATGCTGGCAAAGCTACTTTTGTTAGCGAAGCCGATATCTGGGCCGGGGCATTACGTCCGGGTGCATTGATACAGGTATGGTCAGATAAAGCGGCCTATGAACTCATGCGTATTGGATATGTTGAGTACAAAACGAAGAAAGGTAAGATAAAGACCAGGCCAATAAAAGATTCTGATGCAAACTTCTTTGGAACATCTGCAGTATTTATGTATTACGACGATCCAAAAAAGCCGGAAAAGATGCGTGTAAGGCATTTTAGTGGTGCTGAATGGTTTGCAAAAGGCGACTATTCCGTTTTTGTTACTGCTAATATTGATTAATTATCTATTTCGTTGTATATCTGAATAAATATGGAAAAAACCTTATATACAAAACTATCTGGAGAAACTTTCAATACTTTTCTGGAGAACGAATTCGCATGGTTGCGAAATGTAATCCATTATCGCCTGGCACATCATTTTAATGGACATGATACGTTAAAGACCATAAGCGAAATAGCTGCTCCCGAACTAAAAAACAACAATTCCATTTATGAAGAATTTATTGTTACAAATAATCTCAATCTGGAAGAAAGAGCTTTATTAGCTTTATCGCTGGTACCCCATATTTTTCCCGATTTTCTCGATGATGTAATTCAGACAGGTATTGGAAAAGCAGGCGAATTTCCTCAATTGGGTGGTGTAAGGGGACGAAACCACAGAGGGTTTTTACCAACAGGTGAAACAGCCTTGTTCATTTTAGCTGGAAATAACATGCAAGAACGAATGAAGGTTTAGACTCTTTTTAACGAAGAACATTTTTTTGCTAAAAATCAAGTCTTGTATCTCGAAGATCAGGATAGTGGAGAACCTTTCATGAGCAATAAAATAATTCTTTCACAGGAATATATCGATTGGTTTACACTTGGTAAAATTTCACGACCCCGGTTTGGACTTAACTTTCCAGCTCAATTTATCGAAACTCAAATGGATTGGGAGGATATAATCCTGAATCCTTCTACCGAAAAACAACTGTTTGAAATAAAATTGTGGCTTAAACATAACCATGCTCTCATGAATTAACATGGTATGCATAAGAAACTAAAACCTGGTTACAGGGCGCTTTTTTATGGACCTCCGGGGACTGGCAAAACTGTTACTGCAGCCTTGCTCGGAAAATATTTCAACCGCGATGTTTATAAAATCGATCTCTCATTAATGGTTTCGAAATACATTGGCGAGACGGAGAAAAACCTCTCCAAGTTATTTGATAGAGCCAATAATAAGGGCTGGATACTTTTCTTTGATGAAGCTGATGCTCTTTTTGGAAAGCGTTCGCAGGTTAAGGATGCCCACGACAGGTATGCCAACCAGGAGATTTCTTATTTACTTCAAAGGGTTGAATTATACAATGGGTTGGTTATTTTGGCTTCGAACCTGAAGGATAATATCGATGATGCTTTCATGCGCAGGTTTCAGTCAAAAATATTTTTTCCTTTTCCAACAGTTGAAGAGAAAATAAAAATCTGGAAATTAGGTACACCAAAAGGATTTGTCCTGCCAGCCGACGAACAACTGATATCAGTGTGCCAGAAATATAAACTTACGGGTGCCGCCATTATGAATATAATCCAGTATTGCTCAATAATGAGTCTCGAAAGGGGCGAAAAAATTATTAGCAATGATGATATTAATGCCGGTATTCGAAAGGAATTTACAATGGAAGGAAATTAGATTTTATCTTCAAAATAGCAATTTTTTGGTGTTTTAGTGTTTTGGTGGCAACAACAAAGCCACGAAAGCACCAAAGCACAAAGAAAGAAAAACTCTTAGTGAATCTTAGGGTCTTAGTGGCAAAAAAAACCACAAAGGAAAACCGGCTTAGTAAACAGATACTTCCTTCAACAACGCTGGCAGGTCTGAAGACCAGCCAGGTTGGGAAACATATTCATCAGCATCGTTTTGGACTCTTCATTATCAGTACAGCCTTGCCTGTTTTATATATATTTTTCTAACCCCGTTTACAATATCAACTTTAAACTCAATGTCCAGCGGGTTACATTCAAAATTTAGCCTGCAATAATGATAATGAATAGCCATACAATAATCTTTCAGAACTTTCAGTTCTGCATCGGTCATTACTGTTTTCCCTTCCATACCTGGCACATTCGAGTGATTTACATACTCGAAAATTTCTTCATCGGAATAGGTATAATAAATAATCTGGTCGGGCAGGTAATTATCTTCAGGGCTAACCACACTTATTTCACCTATCTGCACATTTATGGTTATTGCCGAATTATACGGATTATAAATGTTCTCTGTAATAACCACTCCATTTGCAGCCTCGGCCGGGTATGAACGATGCACCAATATGCCCATAGCAATTGTTTTGTGATCGATTTTGAAGTAATCTCTTTCTTCAAAAGCTCCATAACTCCATAAACTTGCCCATACTTTCTTTATTGCTTTATCTATGGTTTTGTCCGGGTCGTCGAGCGTTCCTGTATATGATTCGTATAAACCTGCACCATTAAAACCCTCAATATCTTCAGCATTGGTTGATGAACGAAAACGAAATTTTGTAAAGCCTCCTGAGGCAGAAACTTCTTTTACTACTAAATTAAGCAAACTGGTGTCCAGCGGACATACTTTTATTGAATCACGAAGTATTTTCAATTGATTTTGACGGTATTGGGCATCTGTTTGGAACAAAGTATCATTCAACATGTTGTCAATAAATTTGTCGAGACCATACTTTTTAATATGCTGATGGTAATAAGAAAATGGTATTGCAAAATAGCCTTCGGGCAAAGGTAACGGCCCATAGCTGGTAACATTTACTTTTGCCAGTTCGGCAAAATTAGCAGCTTTACCTCCAATAGATGAAACTGACTCGATATTGGCAGTAGATAAATCTGTTAATCCTGTTGTAACAGTGTCCAATTCTAATACACGCGGTGTTTGAGGTTCTTTTTCGGCCCAGAAAGTCTGTGCTTCAGCCAAAGATGCTTCCCTTATGTAAAACGAATCGAGCGAAACATTCAGATAAACAAGCTTATTCAGAAGGTTATTCAGTTTAGGGTTTGTCCATCCATCACGCAATGCCATATTTGGAGTACCTCTGTTGTGACTGAGCACATTAATATGGCTAAGAGGAGTTTGGAACTCTGTTGTAATAATCCCTGCTACTACGGAAATATCAATGGGTATACCATTTAATAAAACGATATCATGTCTCCCCAGGTAAGTTGTTTCCAGCTCATTTAGAGAAATCTTTCTCAGATACCCAAAATTCTCTTCAGGGTTTAAAGGTTGGTAATTTTGCCCTTTGTATAATTCATCGGAAGAAATAATTGGCACATTGTTACAGGTTAACCAGTCGGGTGCATTTGCATAGTAACGCAATTTGTTCCCAATAAAAGTTGTTTCAACTATCTTATTATAAACCATTTCAATATCGCTGCAGTCGAGTTCGTCGGCAGCTAAAAATTCAAGAGTATAAATACCCGAAGATGTAAAATGATTGAGTGAAGCTAAAATATAAATACGATTGGCATTTTTTGAATATTGTTCCTGGTTGAAAGCTTGTATACCCTTGCTATAACCTAATACCTGGGAACAAAAATCATAATGTATCGGATATTTTCCCGAATTTTGATAGTATACCTTGCCATCAAATATGGAATAAACCAGTTTTACTGATTTTACTTCCCCAAAAGCAGGATTTAAAGGCAATCCCTGCAAAAGGGTAAATGCTTCGGGCCGGATTATTTTATTCAAATAGTCAACATCGTCATACTTCAATTTTAGTAAATCATATGTTTCGTCGGTTTGTGGAAAAGAATATTTTTGAGTATAGTATTCATCTTTTGTTATGACAAGAGTATCGGTTGTTTCTGAACTTTTCAGATTGGAGTTAAAACCGGAATTGCATTTATCCAAGGAAAGACCAGTTGCATATTTATCCATTTTATAAATAGTACGAATTCCTTTATTCATGAGAACTAACAGATAGATACCATCTGTAAAGTTGTCCACAGATATTTCTCCCTGGCCAGTAAGCAATTTATAGTTCACTCCTGTCTCCTGACCAAGAATAGTTAAGATTCTGATATCAATTTGTTTATCTGAACTCCAGATTAGTTTGTTGTTTATGGCTTTTATTTCATAATCCGCTTCCATTGGATGTTCATTTCCAGCATCAAGTATGCTGAAATGCCCCATATTGTCGGTTATTGCCTTAATTCCTTTGCCTTGAAGAGAAACTTCCGCTCCAGTAACCGGATTTTTTGTATAAGTATCAATTACTGTTCCTGAAAACACAGTCTGTGCTTTTGCAAAATCGAGACATAACAAGGTGATAAACACTAAAGTGAGATATATTTTTTTCATGTTTCAGAATCTTTCATGTTCAACTACAAATTTTTGGGTAAAACAGGCTGTTTCGGTAAATATTTTAATAAAATAAATTCCATTCATAAGGCTTCTGGTATCAAATTCGGTTATATTAACTCCTTGCGGCAAGGTATTTAAAAGGATTAGTGATCCGGACATATCATAAATAGCATAAGAAGAACCAATACCAGTTAAATTCTTCAAATCAATTTTTAAATCACTGGAAGCAGGAATAGGATAAATGCTGAATTGCCCGCTTTCTTTAACTTTTGAATTCAGAGGTATAGTTTGTTCATCGCATTGAAATGGTGACAAACTACTCTGATAAACTAATGTGTCATTTTCTTTATAACACATCAGGTAGTTTTCCACATAACCAACATGATTGCAAGGAGTTTCAAATAAAACACCTCCCATACTGCCAATTCCTTCGATAAAATATGAGTTATTCCAATTCATACATTCTCCACGCTGAAAATCTGTTTTTGTGATGTTGATTTTTTTTCGTCCATCATCAAGCACTTCCACTGAAGCAACAACCATTCCCTTTTCAATGGAAGAAAGAATTGTGTCACCTTTTTCCAGATTAAAATCGTATAAAAATTCTTCCTTTGTACTGTTTTTTTCAACAAAGAATAGTTGATTGTCTTCATCCCTAATTGCCCCAATGTATAAGTGATTAACAGGGAAAGGCGAATCGTAATAAGCTATACCGGTTTTATACAATTTGTAATATCTATCTGTATTTATTAGAGTATCATTCTCAATAAAGTAAGTGAATAATTCATCACCGTTCGTGTGGGTCGTATCAGAATCCATCACCTCGTAGTTAATTCTCCATTCCGATGTTGTTTTTATAGGGAAGCGACTGGTTTTGTTAATAAAATCGTCGCAGGAAACCTGTCCGATGTGGTTTTCATAAAGTATAGAACCTTTTTCTGAAAAACAATTCAAAAAATGTCCAAAATTACCAAGATGTAAACAGGGAGGAGCTTCCATTATTCCACCGGAATGACCAACGCCTTCAATTAAAGTAGTGGAAGTACAAATTAATTCCGGTGACGACACAAAGCATTTTCGCCCATCGTACAATGTATCAATCCGGTCGATAATTTTTCCTTTCCCTATTTCCGACTTTATGGTATCTCCAATTTCTAAATTATAATCGAAGAGTAGCATTTCGCCAGATTCGTTCTTTTTTAGAAAGTAAATTTTGTTTTCTTCATCGCGTATTGCCCCTACATAAATACTATCGTAATAAAAAGTTGTGTCATAATAACCCACACCTGATTTATATAACTTGAAATAAGTAGCGGAATTTATTGTAGTATCGGAATGAATGAAATATTCATATTTCTCATATACTTCTTCTTCATATGTTTCGGAATTAACCATAATATTAGAAACCTTCCACTTTGCCGTAGAATCAATCGGATACCGACCGGGGTTCTGCCCTTGCATTAAAAACACATTCAGAAAAAAGAGAAAAACAAGAAACCCCTTTTTTACCCTGCTTGAAAGGTTATTCAAAAACAACTTTTTAAAAAAATCTTGTGCAATCATTAAATAGTATAATAAAAACAATTCTCATTTACGTTCAACAACAAATTTTTGAGTTAGGCATGTAAAATCTGTACAAAGTTTAACCAGGTAAATGCCATTCTTCAGGCAACTGATATCCAATTCCATTAAATTAGTATCTTTTGTAACTGATTTGGAAAATAAGTGCATACCTGATAAATTATAAACAGTGAGATAATCAGGATTAAGTTCTGTGAATTCAACGTTAACTTTATTATCAGCTGGTACAGGATATATACTGATTTTCCCGCTGCTTTTAACCCTGGAATTCAGAGGAGGCATTATAGGTTTATCACATTGAAATGGTGACAAACTACTCTGATAAACCAACGTGTCATTTTCTTTATAACACACAAGGTAATTTTCCCTAAAACCTACATGGTTACATGGTGATTCAAACATGAGGCCGCCCATGCTTCCAATACCTTCTATAAAATAAGTGTTGCTAAAGTTTTCACATTTGCCAAGTTGAAAGTCTGTTTTTTTAATGTTTATTTTTTTTCTTCCATCTGGTAGGGTCTCAATTGAGGTAACAACCATACCCTTTTCAATGGAAGAACTGATTGTATCACCAGCTACCATATTGAAATCATATAATATATTTTCCTTAGTACTGTTTTTTTCAACAAAGAATAGTTGATTGTCTTCATCCCTAATTGCCCCAATGTATAAGTGATTAACAGGGAAAGGCGAATCGTAATAAGCTATACCGGTTTTATACAATTTGTAAT
>JAHEEB010000712.1 GCA_024640925.1 Bacteroidota bacterium
GAGTCTCTTCGTCACAACAATCGTAATAAATCTCATCTTTAAAATGATTTGCAAAATATGGGTGAGATGTTTTTGGATGAAGTCCGATTTCTTCATCATCGAAATAGAACCGGTTGATGAAATCGAAATTGTTATTTTGTATGTATCCTTTCTTTAATTTTTGAGAAATAAGTTTTTGAGCTTCTTTCTTACATTCTTCTTCGGTATCGAATTCTTTCACTTCATATTTACCGGTAGCTCCGTTTTTTCCATAGTTAACTACAAAACTATTCCCGCTATAATCAATCCACCAGAACTTGTCCGATTTGTCATCTTTAAATGAATACGCTGATTTCATTGTTTATTTATTTTATTTATATTGATATTTTATTAATGGCATTATTTTGTTTTTAATTTTTATCTGTCCATTGCCGCAGATTTTACATTGCGGTTTTTTAACTCTGTGTTAACCGTATTCCCATATCATAGGCTTTTTTGCAATCTGTCGGGAATATTTCATCTCTTTGTTTCGCTTTCTTTACAGGGTCGAAGCGGTCAGCGACAACTTTTGAATAATCATTGAACTGAAAGGTATCAAAACAATATAACTTATCAACCGGGCCAAAAGCCCACTGAGCTACCATTTCAAATACCGATAAATTCTTATCGATACCATTTTCCCTCATCTCGTGCTCGGTATTGTTCATTGTATAAACAAAACCGATTTTAATCCTTTTAGGGAACAGTGATACCGGGGGAGTTGTATAGGTTACATATGGGAACAATAGTCTTTCCAGGAAAGACTTCATCTCACCGGAAACAGAGCGATAATAAACAGGCGAAGCCAAAACTATTCCATCAGCATTTTCTATGTCTTTGAAGATTGGTTCTAAATCATCATGAATCGAACATCTCCCATATTTTTCACCATCTCTTTTCTTGCAATTAAAACAACTATAACATCCTTTAAAATTTAAATCATAAAGGTTGATTAGTTTAATTTCTGCTCCTAGAGAGGCTGACCCCTTAAGGACACTTTCCAATAATTTCGATGTGTTTCCATTTTTTCGATTGCTACCATTAAATCCTATTATTTTCATTTTTGGTGATATTTTAGCTTTACAAATAAAATCTATTTTTTTGAAGAATTGATATTCTGAATCATTGTTGTCCGATAAAAATATTTAGTTTGACCGCATATTTCACAATAATTGCAACCTCTACGAAGCTGAAAGAATATCATCATATTCAGATCCTTTTTCTTTCATGGCTTTTACTATGTTTTCAGCCAAAAGTTCTGATATTATTAAATACTGACAAATCAGCTAAAAAGGCATGTATTCTTTATGAGGTAATAAAAAAAGCTGTTGGTTTACAACAGCTTTTTTTATTGTTTTTAGGGTATATCTTTATTCTAGATTAAAGTAGATAGGAATTGTAAACATTTGTTTTACTGCTTTTCCTTCCTGCTTTGCCGGTTCCCATCTGGGCGAACTTTTAATTACCCGAACTGCCTCTGCATCCAATAATGGATAAACAGCTCTAATAATCTTAACATCACAAACATTTCCTTTTCGATCAATGGCAAATTGAACAATTACTTTACCAGATATTCCAGCTTTAGCTGCGTCTGCAGGATATTGAACATGTTCAGCAACCCAGGTGTTAAACATGCTTAAATCTCCTCCGTTAAAAGAAGCATTTTCTTCAACAAACCAAACGCCCTGTTCTTCTGCTTCAGCAGGTTCATCTATCGTTTCAACATTGTCCGCTTCAACAACCTTTTCCTCTTCAACAATAGTTTCTTCATCAGAATTTTCAGTTTCTTCAACAATTATTTCATAAGAACCCTCATTGTAATCTTCAACAGATTCATACGAGGTGAGAATATCGGAATACTTTTGTCCATAGTTGTCTTCAATTGTAGTATCTGCACCAGCGTCTATTAATTTTTGAATAATTTCCGGCTGGTTTTGACTTGCAAGGTAATGAAGAGCAGTATAACCGTCATTATCCTGCAAATTAATAAGTTCCGGATAATTTTCAATGAGATAGGTTGCTACCATAGGACAATTATTTTTAACAGCCAGGTGAAGCAATGTATAATGACCAGGTTCTACCAATCTTGTATTTTCTTCAAGGTTCTGTATGATTTTTAAAACGGTTTCATCGTCATAATTCTCAAAGACTCGAACCATGGGAGGAGTATTTATGCTATCTACATAAAACAAATTATAGCCCTTTCTGATAATATAAGAAATATCATCAGGCGTTCCATAAGAAATCACTCCGTCTATAATTGTTAAATATTCATCACCTCTATAATTAATATCAGCTCCGAACAGTAGCAGAGTATCAATTTTGTTTGTATCGAATTCAGAAGAACTATAGTTTAAATAGGAGCTAATCAGCGTAGAAATTACTGAATCGGGATAACCAGAACGATATTTATCACCTAGCAATATCATTGCTGCATCCCAATTATCTTTCATAAGGGCATTTTGCACGGCATATACACCTTCCTTGTTTGGAATATATGGATTTGCCCCAGATTTTAACATGAGTTCAAGGCTGTTTTTATTATCTATTGCATAATAGATTGTAGGTGTTGATTCGTTATCGATGTAGTTCGGATCAGCGCCTTTTTCTAACAATATTTTTACACATTCATTATTATTATTTACTACAGCTTCCATTAAGGGAGTATTGCTCAAAGAATCTACAGCTTCAATATCAGCGCCTTTTTCAATAAGCAGTTTTAATAATTCAATGTTGTTTTTTTGAGCTGCATAATGTATTGCCTGCATTCCACTGCTGTCGTAATTATTAATGTCGGCTCCTTTTTGAATTAAAAGTCTGCTTATATCCGGTTTAGTTGAAAGTTCTGAATATTCATTGATAATTTCATCGCTTATTTCAGCTCCCTGGAATTCCAGGTATTCTGCCAGAGAATAATCAACAAAACTCTTAGCAGCTGCGGTTAACGGATACTCTTCTTTCACACCCTTGTTTACATCGACCCCTTGGTAAATCAGGTATTCTGCCAGAGAAAACTCACCATCGTTAATGGCTTGTAAAAGGGGTGTATTATCATTCCCATTTGTATAATTCAGGTCAACATCATTGCGCGAAAGCAGATATGAGGTTGCCCATGGATTTTTTTCCTTAATTGCAGTAATCAATGCACTAGAGCTATTATTACATGTCCTTTGCGGAGTAGTGCCATTGTTAAAGAATACACTATAATCAAAATATGGTTTCTGTCTTTTAATAGCTGCAAAGAGTGGTGTTCTTTTCATAGCATCCATCTGCCAGAAATCAACATTGTTTTCCTTTAGTGTCTCAAGCAGATAGTTGCTGAAACTAAAATAGGTTGCAGGGTAAACAACCGATGTTCCGTATATGGTAGTTTTCGTTAGATCAGCGCCTTTCTCCAGAAGATATTTGGTTGTTTCTTCATTGTCTTTT
>JAHEEB010000713.1 GCA_024640925.1 Bacteroidota bacterium
ACAAAGTAAAATGTTCCGATATTGAGAAAACCATTATCGACTGTCTGTTTATGCCCGAATATGCAGGGGGCATTGTCGAAATCGCTAAAGCAATTTTCAAGGTTAAGTATAAACTCGATTATTCCAGCCTATACAAATATACCCAACAGTTCAAAAGCCAGGCAGTAGTTAAACGTTTGGGTTATTTACTCGAATTGCTCGAAATCGAAACCGAAATAACATTTTTGTTACTGGCCGACCGTACCAATTCTTTTGCATTGCTCGACCCTTCTTTGCCAAAATCGGGCAAAATGCTCTCACGTTGGAGCATCCAAATCAATATCGATAACGAAACCATTAAATCAGCTTTAAGCAATTAGTCATGATAAAACCCGGAGAAATTCAAAAATACGCCACAAAAAGCAAAGTTAAAGACGGCCAGATTGAAAAAGATTACGTTCTTTCATGGATTTTGTACGGCATCTCGCAAAACAAGTTCCTGAGCGAAAACCTTATTTTCAAAGGCGGTACAGTTTTAAAAAAAGCCTATTTCGAAGATTACCGTTTCTCTGAAGATTTAGACTTTACCTTAAAAGATAACGACATTAGCAATGACCAGATATTTAAGGCCATCGACGAATTAATAGATTTTGTAAAAGAAGAAGCTAACATTCAACTTGCACGAAACCCCGAAACAGAATTCGACAGCGGCAATGTAAATTTTTATATTAGCTATGGTGGCCCTTTAGGTGGAGCTTTTGGCAAGAAAGATTTAAAAATTGATATAACCCGGAATGAAATCCTTTGCTTTTATGTTTTGCCTCACGATATATACAGGTCGTACAGTGACCTCGACAGCCGTTTTCAGGTCAAATGCTATTCCAAACAAGAGGTTTTAGTAGAGAAGATGCGCTCACTAATGGAACGAACCCAGCCCCGCGACATTTACGACCTTTGGTATTTGCTCGAAATTGACAGTTTAAATATTTCGGAAATTCGTACCGAATTCCGTAAAAAGGTTGAACATAAAGGGCTTAATCCCAACGATTTTATTAGTAAGGTTACTGAAAAAGAAAGTAAATACAAAAGCATGTGGGAGAAGTACCTAAGCAATCAAATTCACGATTTGCCCGAATTCAACAGCGTTTTTCGTGATTTAATGAAGCAATTGAGGCAATTGTGAAACAGCTTGTTTCAGAAATGGCTTTATTTCCGGTTACATCAAAACACCCCGGTTATATCTAAAATATCAGCATACTCGGCAGCCATTACCTCCATATGGCATAGAATTATAGACAATATTATAAAGGAATTGGAGGCAATTATAGTGTGTTCCGCTTTTGCCCTATATTGCAGGCAGTATAATGACTTTTAATGCAGTGCAATAAGTTCATATCAAATACTCGCTATCCTCTTTCCACATATTCTCTCTGTCATTTCCATTAAAACCTGCACCCTTTCACCAAGGTATTCTAAGTCTTCTTTGGTAATGTGGTATTGTTTCATCTTGTATCTTGCATCGATATATGCCCGAACCAGAAGTTCGAACCTATCAATTTGTTCAGTGGTTTCTTTCAGGAAAACTTCCTTAAAACGGATATCCGAAGCCTGTGCTTTTAAATCTAGTTCTCTTAGGTTATGCTCTTTTGGACGATAATCAGTAAAAGTAAGAAGTATGGTAGTATAAAGCCGCTCTGTTACCTGATGCAAATCAAAAGCTGCTTCAAACAGCATATTTTCTTTCATGCTAAAATGATATTTCTTAAGAGAATTAACAGCGTTTCCAAACCACTGCTCAAAATTCTCCTGCATTTTAGCCTTTTGTTCTTCCGGTGTAAGTATTTTGGGCTCGGCCAATCGAAATTTCCCTGTATCATACAGAACAATTCCTTCTTTTTTGATATCCGCAAAGAAATAATTGCCATAGGTTAGCATATTATTAACATGCTTAATTCCATGATAAATGGCATTAATAGAAGTTTTAACAAGCCCGGTATCAATACATTTGCGTTTTATGGCATCGCCAATCTTTATTTCATTTTTAAAGTTCTCGCTGTTAGTAATGACCAATATGTCATAATCAGAATTATAGGAGTATGTAATGCCATCTTCAATATACATGTCACTTACCCATTTGCCAGTGGCAAAACTTCCAAATAAAATGATCATTTGGACATTTCTATCAGTAGAAATAACCTTCTTTAGGAGTTCTATCTCCTGTTGTTTGTTTTTCGGTAAATCTGAGGGAAAAGTTTTCACTTTTTAGCGAATTATCAGGCTAAAATTAATTATTTATTTCGGATTCCTTTAAAACAATGAAGTGCAGAACAAAGAATGTCCACAAGTAATTCCAGACAACATAAAGTATAAATAAGAAAAACCCGTTGAAAAGCGAAGCAATCCAACGGGAGCAATACTTATTAAGGTTTTCACAAAACCTTATCGTAAAGATTAAAATAATTTGTTCAAACTATACTTCTTCCAAACCGTTTTCTTCAAGAATCTCGACAATTTCAACAACTGATTCTGATTGTACATTAAACACTTTTGTTCTCATAAACCGTTTATAAACGTTTTCAGGCCTAGTTAAACTCATCAGCCAGCGGATTTTCCATTATCTCTTCTTCGGTGTAACCACAATGTTCCATAAGATTTTCTTCTATATTGCTAATAAAGCCGCAAAACATAGCATTTTCCATACGAGTCAGTATGTACCCTGGTTTATCTTGCTCATGGAACTCAAGCGCCTCTCGCTCATTACTTGTAGAGCTTCCATCTGGAAGGAATTCCCCGCTGTCAGGACTATCAAAATCCAATGATTCAAGATATTTTTCAGTTAGAAATTTTAATTGATGGTTACTCAATTTGATAAATAAACCGTTTTTGTTAAACCGTTTATCCGTTTCAAAACCGTTTGCATTTCCCTGGTAAAAACCGATTCTTATCCGTAATTCCTCGATTTCCTGTTTTTGTTCCTGAATGGTTTGCTGAAAAGTTTTTATATCCGTTTCATCCATAAGGCTGCGGATACGAACCAGCTTAGGTAAAACGGTTTTGCAATCTTTTGCAGCATATTCCAATAACTCTTTTTCTTCGATTGTAAAAGGCACCGGAACAATTACCATATTTTGCTTATCCGTTTCTTTCGTATCTAAGGCTTTATTATCCGTTTCTGCAAAATCTTCAAAACGGTTTATAATGTTTTCATTGGAGCTATAGAAGGCATCCATTTTACATTTTGTTGAGCAATAAACCTTATTTGCCCTTCCGATGAATTCTGTTCCACATTGTGGACATTGTTTTGTTGTCATTTTCTTTTTATTTTATCTTGTTTTCTCCACTTAAATCAATTGATTTTGTAATCTTTAAACAGCTTATGCCTTTTAAAACCCTTTTATTATAAAGAAGGAGGTACAATTTTTAGAAAATTGTGCGTCCTATGCGTCCTAAATTGGTTAATAGCTTAAA
>JAHEEB010000107.1 GCA_024640925.1 Bacteroidota bacterium
TTACCGATGCCCATAGTTGTACTGTTGAAGAGGAATATATCCTTGAATCACCAGCACAGATTCTTATTGATTTTACAACCGTCGATAAAATATGCGGCGATTATGGCCAGGCTCTTTCTTCTGTTACAGGAGGAGTAGTTAATACATATCAGTATTATTGGCATACCGGAGAGACAACCTCTTCTATTGTTGATTTAATGCCTGGAGTATATCGGTTAACTGTAACAGACCTTAATAATTGCACCCAAACTGATTCCGTTATTGTTTCCGAGAGAAGCCCTATGAATATAAATTTGATTGAGGAAGAACCGATAAGCTGTAATGGCTATACAGATGGAGTTCTGAGAGTTCAAGCCGTAAATTCTACTCCACCGCTCTCAATCACCTGGAATAATATACCTGGAAACGAAAGGTTGGAAAACATAAAAGAGGGAATATATATTATTGATATTATTGATACCCACCAATGTCATGATAAAGACACCATTATGGTACATGATCCGGATCCGGTAAGGGCTGACTTCTATATTGAAGATGCAAGCTGTTTCGATACAGCTGATGGAAGAATCTCATTCGGTGCAACAGGAGGAAATGGTAATTATATTTATGAGATAAATGGGGATTCTGTCGATGGTAATATTGTGTATGGACTACACCAGGGAGAGTATACCATAAAAATAATTGATTCAAAAGCTTGTTCTTCCGATACGGATATATTCATTGATCAACCAGAACCTTTGTCTATCAGAGAAATAATGACATATCCTGAAAGGATTCAACCAGCATGCCCCGATGCTCCTGATGGACAAATAACAGTTTCAGCATCAGGCGGAACAAATCCTTATCAATATATTTGGGTAGATAATGGAGTTGAAAATGCTGTATTATCTGGCGTCGACCAGGGTCATTATAAAGTTCAGGTAACTGATTTCAATTCCTGCCTGACTGAGAAAGAAATATTTTTAAAAGCCGATTTGCCCGCATGTTTAATTATTCCAACAGCTTTTTCACCGAATGGTGACAATACGAATGATTTTTGGGATATAGTCAATCCATTGGATGAAGAAATGGATTTAACCTTTATATATCCCGAAATGATTGTAAAAGTATTTAACCGTTGGGGACAAGCGGTTTGGATTTCTGAAAAGGGCTATCCGCGTTCGTCGGCCTGGAAAGGCTTGGATAAAAACGGAAGAGGGCTTTCGGTAGATTCGTATCACTATATTATTTATTTGAACAACGAAAGTGGTACAACCCTCACAGGAATAGTAACAATAGTCAAATAATAGGTTTGATTATTGCAAAATAGTAACATTTTTCGCAATTTGGCGTAATCAATATAAAACCAAAAGTATCATCACAATGGCCATTGTCAGTTTGCCATTCTGACCGGGCATGTTAGTATGTTGAAAAAAGTCTACATATCCATCTTCCTAATCCTGGGCGCCTGCGTTGTTTCAGCTCAACAATCGCCTGTATATAGCCAATACATACTAAATGAGTTTATTATGAACCCATCTGTTGCAGGAATAGATGGCATGACTTCCATTAATATCACCGGACGTAAACAATGGTTTGGTTGGGAGTACGGACCCGAAACCTATTCGGCATGTGTATCCACACGTCTTCTGAAATCTTCCAGTGAAGTAAAAAGAGGAATGAGTAGAAACAAGTTAAAAAAGGGAGCTTCAGGGAAAGTTGGACTGGGAGCAGCTTTCATAAACGATAGAAATGGAGCCATAGCCCGAACATCATTAAACCTGACATATGCTTATCATATCTTTATCGATGATGCTCAACTCTCCATGGGTTTATCATTCTTAGCCCAGCAATTTAAAATAGACAACGAACTGGCAAAATTCAGGGAACTTCCTGACGGTCAAACTGATCCCCTTCAGGGTTTTTTAGGAAAATCTACTTATATACCCGATGCGGCATTTGGATTAAATTATGCTTCAAACAAAAATTTATCGTACAATTATGGTTTTGGGTTATCTGTCTTTCAATTGTTTCAATCGCCTGTTAAATTTGGTGATATCGAAGTAGATTATAAGCAATTGCAACAGGTTAGATATTATCATATTAATGGGTATTTTAACAATGTATTTAAAGACAATCACGATTGGGTGTATGAACCAGCTTTTGTTTTAAGGGCAACCGAAACATTACAGGCAAGTGCCGATTTTTCTATGCGGTTTATATATAAACAACAATATTGGGCTGGTTTATCTGTCAGAACCTCAGGCGATTTTATTTTACTATCAGGAATTAAACTAAATCGAATGTATTTTGGTTATTCGTTTGATTATGGGTTTAACGAAATTTCGCGTTTATCGTATGGATCACATGAAGTAATGTTTGCAATAAAGTTAGGTGACAGTACAAGAAGATATAAATACTGGCAAAGGTACTAGTGGTTATTATTATTATTTGGTTTGCTAACGATCAACTTTAAACCGAATATAAAAGAAAACCAAAGACTTCACTCATAAAAAAAGGGTGCCTTTTTGGACACCCTCTCCAATCATCATCCAATTATAATTGGTTCCTGGCAACAAAAGTTCGTTTTATTGTCTTAAGTATACTTTATATCCCCATGGTTCAAGATTAACCGTTTCTTCCTCATTTAAAACAGCACTTCCTTTGGCAAAATAGTCGTTGTATGCACCCGCCAGTCCCTTTGGTACAGTAATTTGCTGCTGATTTGCAGAGAGGTTTAGAAACACATAAGCCTCTAAATCATCACGGAAGCGCTTAAAAGCGAAAACATTTTTATTGTCGAGTGGCAGAATTTTAAAATCACCACCATTAGCACCACTGGCAAAGAGGTTGTTGCTCTTTTTCAAGGCAATAAGAGATTTGTAAAACTCAGGATATCCATTCTGTGTTGAATCAACCTGGTCTTTGTCAAAGAATTTTAATCTTTTATTCATGCCCACTTCTTGTCCGGTGTATAAAAGAGGCATTCCGGGTATAGTGAAAGTCATAACGGCAAAGGTCTTCGCTCCCTCACCCATTCTTTCGAATTCTGTACCATTCCAAGAATTCTCATCGTGGTTGGTAATGAAATGCATTCGATAACAATCCTTGGAATAAAGGCTGTCTTCGAGCTTATAATATTTTTCGAGAGATGTCACGTTTTCTTTTCCTTTGGCTATTTCATTCATAAGGTGGTGCATATACCAGCCATAATTCATATCAAAAGCATTCTTAAGAAGTTTTGGTTTATCTTCATTTTCAGCAAGCATGAATACAGGTTTAATCTGATCGAGTTCTTTGCGGGCCTTTTCCCAGAATTCCTGGGGAACCATTCCGGCAACATCGCACCTGAATCCATCGATGTTTGTTTCTTTTAGCCAGTATTTCATGGCATCGATCATAGCTGTTTGTAATTCTGGGACTTTATAGTTTAATTGATAAACATCTGTCCAGTCGAAAGGACTTGCGAAGTTTCCAAGCGAGTCTTTTGCATACCATTCGGGGTGTTCTGTAACCCATGGGTTATCGCATGCCGAGTGGTTAGCCACCCAGTCGATAATAACATGCATACCTGCCTCGTGCGCCTTGTTCACAAGCGCTTTAAAATCATCGAGAGTTCCAAAACCGGGATTAACCTTAAGGTAATCCTGAACGGAATAATAGCTTCCAAGGCTTTTAGGGCTTTCTTTACGATTTTTCAATCCGATAGGATGTATGGGCATAATCCATAAGATATCTATTCCCAAATCTTTTAGCCTTGCTATATGGTTATCGGTAAATGCTTTGAAGGTGCCTTCTGGTGTATATTGCCGGATATTTACTTCATAAATTACGGCATTTTTAGACCAATCGACATGTTTAACCTGACTTTGAACCAAGGATTTTATGGCCGATTGATCAGTATTATCATTTTGTTTGCACGAAGCAAAAAAGATAATGAAAGCAATAAGAAAATAATAGGATGTCCTCATTTTTATCTGTGTTTTTAATAATGTACAATTTCAAAGGAAAGTGGTTTTAATGTAATTGTGAGTGTACTTTCCGACATAACTATTTGAGATCCGAAATCGGTTGTAATCGGGTTTGTAAAGCTTCCGATTTGGATGGGAATAGTTTTTAAAGAATTCGATTTGTTAAATACTACCAACACTTTTTCATCGAAATAGTACCGTGTAAAAGCAAAAATTTCCTGGTCTGCCTGGAGTATTCTGGTTTGCCCGTAAAGCAGTGCAAGATTGTTTTTACGAATGGTGATTAATTTCTTAACCGTTTCCCATACATCCATCTCATTTTCCGACAGACTATCAAACTTCATCCATCGGCGGTTATCAGGGTCATTACCCCCAGGAATTCCAACTTCATCGCCATAATATATTACCGGTATTCCAGGAATAGTCATGTTCAGAGCATGAAGCATTTTTAGTTTCCGGTAAGCATTTGGATTACCAACTCCGATATTACGATTCCAACCCGCATATTTTGTATCCTCGGAGAAAGAAAGTTCTCCACCAGCATATGAGATAAATCTTGCTCGATCCTGGTTACCACTGATGTTACCCATAAGATTATTGTATCCGTAATATTTCCAACTTTCTGAAAGGACAGTTTTCAGTCGGGTAAAGCTCTCATTATCTAAAGCAAAACAGGCCGTGGCATTATCATAAACATTGAAATCGAACTGGGCATCGAGCATACCTGAACCAATATAACTGCTGATAAGGATTGGACTGCCATAGGTTTCACCTATCTGATAAACCGACCTGTTATTAGGAAGTACCTTGAGTTTTAACGTCAATGCCCTCCAGTATTTTTCGTCGATGTGCTTGGTGGCATCGTGTCGGAAACCATCAATATCATAATTTTTAAACCAGAAGACAGCTGAATCGACCATGGCATTTACTACTTCTTGTCGGCGAAGGTCGAGAGTAGGTAGAAATGTATCGAACCATGTTGTTAATCTCTCCTCGTCCCATTTTTCGGTATTCAAAGTACCATCGGGGAGATATAAATTCGTAACCCAATCGGGATGAAGTTTATAAACCGGATGATCCTTGTGGACATGGTGGGCAACATAATCGAGTAAAACATTCATTTGCTGCGAATGAGCATCATTAATAAGCGTTTTTAGAATAGACGCATTGCCGAAACGATAATCAATAACCGTATTTGAAACAGGCCAGTATCCATGGTACCCCGAAAACTTTGTGTAAGGTTTTTTGTAAAGTCCATAAGCACCCTCCGGATTCAGACATATCGGTGAGAGCCAGACTGTATTTATACCCAGTCCTGAAAAATATCCTTCTTTAATTTTTTGGTCTACCCCCGCAAGGTCGCCACCAAAATAGTTGGCTTTAGGTAGAATATCTTTATCGTTTACTGGTTTGTCGTTCGTAGTATCGCCATTAAAAAACCGATCGACCATTAAAAAATACATAATCATGGTTTGTTTGTCGTATCGTGTTAGCTGAGATGCTTTATCAACAACTTTCCCTGATTCGAGGGGAATAAGTATATCGTTTGAAATGCCATTCTCGTTATATGCCCAGACTCTTATAAAGGAACGAGCCTGATCCCTTGCTTCTTTTGGTATTTCAATCGATATGGTTTTATTATTTATTGATGTAACAGCCATTTTATTTTGCCAAAAAGCAAATAGTTTTGTTAGTGGTTGATCGGTTGTTAATTCAATCTTACTATCAGAGTATTTACTTGTAGTAATGAAGGGAAGCTCTTCTGGCATAAATTTGCCAACCCTGATTAACGAATTGTTCCCGTTTCGTAATGGATTTTTCGGATCAGTAAATTCTTTTCCTTCGGAGAAGAATAGGTATTCATATGCGCCTGGTGCCAGTATAAACTCCTGGCTCCACGTGCCATTTTCGAGTTTCATCCCTGCATTTCCCCGGTTCCAGTAATTCATGGAACCAATAACCTTCAGATTTTTATTCTTCTTATCGTCACTATATTGTATAACTACCTTTTGCTTTTCTCTATAAAGCATAAGAATATTTTCTTCATGATTTTTTGAAAAGACAGAAATAAGTGAAAGGGGATCTGTTTTTCCATTCATGGAAAGAGAATAGACACTATCGTTTATTTTGGCAGCTAAAATAGTTGCGGGAAAAGAGATGGAATCAATAGCTCTGAAGTTAGGAACATAATCAGTAATATAAAACGCTGACGAATCTTCTTGTAATATGTATGGGATAGCAAGTCCATTAATAAGATTTTCTGTTGATTCGTGTTTGCATGAAATACATGCAATAAAAATGACAAGGGATAAAGTTTTTTTCATGGTTATTTGGATAGCTTCAACGTGCCTATTATCCTTTTGTGTAATTTAGAGAAAGAAAGAGCTAATAAGTTCTTTCTTTCTCTATGAATTTTAATAATATTAATATCCCGGGTTCTGTGTAAGAATACCACCCATTCCATCAATTGCTGATTGGGGAATCGGTAAAAGAATTGCTGTAGAAGGCGAAGCTTCAGCTTTCTCATCTTTTGGAAGCAGGAAAGTGCCAAAACGTATCATATCTTGCCTGCGATGACCTTCCCAAAATAATTCCCTTCCTCTTTCAGCAAGTATATCTTCCAATTCCAAAGTTGATAATTCAGGAGCCTTTCTCTTTGTTCTAAGTTCATTAACCAGAGTCTTTGCACCAGCTAAATCTCCTGTACGTGCCAGACACTCGGCTTTCATTAATATCACATCGGCATATCTCCAAATAAGAAAATCATTTGGAGTTCGTTTGATATTAACAGGAGTTTCCCTGATTGGATATTTGTAAACACGAACCCCCATAGACTCATTAGAAGCATCTAATGACCAGTCAAATGTAAAAAATAAGGGAGCTCCACTACGGTCAAAAAGTGAGTCCCCACTTACATCATATTGTTGTCCATAGTTGAATCCAAGAACAACAGCAGAATATGAATATATTGAACTGTCAACCCATCGGCTATCCTTAGCTGTATCTGTACCATTAACCCAGACATCCTCCAGATACTGACCCGGAGCCATACATCCATTCCAGTTCGAAGCTGCTCCACCTAAAGTCTGAGCATAATGAAATGTTGGGGTTGCCCATACTACCTTATCATCAAGACCATAATCATCATTGTCATCAAGTACTGCAACAAATATGGCTTCATCATCAGCCGCTTTATAATTAACATCATTATCTACCTTAAACATATTAAAATAATTATTAGCCAAACCATAATTTCCCAGATCAATAATCTGATTCAGGTAAATAAGGCAAGAATCCCAACCGGAAATTCCAGTATATACTTCCTTATTTATATATAGTTTTGCAAGCAGCATTAATCCGGCATCACTTGTTGGTTCTCCATATCCTGCAACCTTATAATCTTCAGCGCCAGAAGCAGCGTTCCTTTCTTTCATGTATGGAAGAACTGATTTTACAATACTTACCATTCTGTAAAAACCATCATTTCCTTCAAAAATTGTAGGCGGAATAGAAAAATCGAGGTTAAAAGGGTCTCTTACAGGATATTTTCGATACAAATCATACATATTATATTCATAAAATGCTCTGAGAAATTTTGCCTGGGCACGATATGTTTTCAAATATTCTTCATCCGTTGCAGTTTCTACCCCCAGATTGAGTAAGGAGATATTACATAAAGATATGGCTGTATTTAAGGCATTCCAGGTTGCTACAACATCTCTGTGCTGTGGTGTCCATTCATGAAGATAATCAGCTTGCCAAACCCCACCATCAAACCAGTCACTTCCACGTGTTGGAAAACATAGTTCATCGGAAGTTGCCTCCTGAAATCCCCAAACGCTCTCTCTCATCCATAATCCACGAAGTTGTCCTATTGGAGCGGCCATTACGCTTGGTAATAAGTTTGGATCGGAGGTCACTGCATTATCAGTGAGTTCGTCGAGAATTTCTTCATCTAAGGAACATGAATCGATAAGTAGAAAGCTCATCAACATGATCCCAACTATTTTAAAGTTCAATATTTTTTTCATGATTCAATATTATTTCTGGTTTTAGAAGGTAACATTAAATCCGGCCAGGAAGGTCCGGGATTTTGGATAATTAGATACATCGATTCCAAAGGAACGTATATCATTCATATCGGTTGAGGTTGTGACATCGGGATCATATCCTTTGTATTTAGTGAATACAAGTAGATTCGAACCGCTTAAGTAAAAGCGAACTTTACTTATGTATTTGCTTTCTTTAAAGTCATAAGTATACCCTAACGTAGCACTGCTAATACGAACAAAAGATCCATCTTCGATGTATCTATCTGAAACTGTCGCAGTATATTTATAGGAAACATCATCATCTGCAAATCGCTGTAGAGTATTTCTTGCCTGGTTGAGATTTGTTTTATCGAGTAACAATGCCGTGTTGTTGAAGATTTTGTTACCATGCCTTCCCTCAATAAATAAACTCAAATCGAATCTTTTATAGGAAAAGGTGTTGTTAATGCTCCAGGTAAACTTCGGTTGTGGGTTTCCGAGGTATGTTAATGAATCTTGCTTTTTGCTGTTTTTTAAATATATTACATTCCCGGCAGGAGAAATAGAATCTATTTTTCTTCCATAAAACACGTTCATCGGTTGATCGCTGGTAATAACCTGTGCATAAGCACCTGTTAATCCCTGCCCGGATGCATATCCGGTGGCATATTGAGTTGCTGGTAAATTTTTAACAATATTATTGAGAATTGTTGCACTTGCGTTTACTTCCCATTTCATATCATTAGTGGCTAATATTACTCCATTAAGGCTAAATTCAATTCCCTTATTAATAATTTTACATGAATCAACATTCTTTACCACAGTTGCTGTTGGCGAACCTGCAGGTGTAGGTATCGGTAAAAGTATATCTGTTGTTACTTTTTTGAAAAGATCAACTGACCCGGATAATCTTCCGTCGAAAAATCCAAAATCAATTCCTGCATTGGTTGAGGTAGTTGTTTCCCAAGTGATGTCATAATTTGGGGTTCGGTTAATTCCTAAACCTAAAATTTGTTCTCCATCAATAATGGCCTTATTTGTGGTATTAAAAGAATACAGATATCTCGAATTCTTCGTACCTATTTCTGAATTCCCGGTTTGTCCCCATCCTAATCTAAGTTTCAGATTGCTGAATATATTCAGGTTACTGATAAACTTTTCTTCCGATAATCTGTAGGCAAAAGCAAGGGAGGGAAAATACCCATATTTGTTGTTTTCCCCAAATTTTGATGATCCATCAGCTCTTAGGGTAGTTG
>JAHEEB010000714.1 GCA_024640925.1 Bacteroidota bacterium
ACATTAGACATTATGGCAAACAATGGGGTTCTCCATAAAATTAACAAACCCCTTGTTCCCAGGAAAAATGTTTGGGAATTTATCGAAAATACTTCTTTATGCCCCAAGCTTACAGGCTATATCAATTCGTTAACAGGAACTGTTTTTGATGCCTCTATAGCTAAACAGATAGGCGTTGATCCTGAAACAGGCCGGCCAATTTACGATACGGCCAGTGGTTTAATCTGGAACAATTCTTTTATTAACCGTACCAGAGAATTGAAGAACGAAGAAGTTTTATCAACGGTAGTTCTTTTTAGCGATAATGACTTCGAAACGGAATTCTCAAATTTCAGGAATTTTTATAAAGTTTATTCCAATCCTGATCAACAAATTGAAAATACACCGGCCACAGATAGCTTAACAACCTGGAAAATTGTTAAGGACATTGTTTTCCCCGGCAAAATTTCTCCTGAAGATTTTACCGGAACTCTGGTTTCTACCTTTGGTATTAATGTCCCAGTCGGTAATTTCACAGTGGATTCGAGTTTTGAGGCAAGCAATGGTATGGTATACATTGTTAGTGGGTACAATATTCCCAAAGAAGAAAAAATACCAACTGTAATTGTTGAAGGAGAAGATACAAATAAATATGTTGGATATGCCACAGCAGGGTACACAGGTTATACAAGGGAAAGAGCTCTGGCATCGGGAGGTTATGATTTTGTACTTGACAATCATCAATTAAATCCGGGTACATTAACCTATTATGTGCCTGATTTATGTAATATGCACTATAAAGTTTACATAAAAGTTGTAAATGATTTCAGATATTCATATAAAACACCAAACGACACTACTCGTATCAGAGAATCAGTAGGATGGACTTCTACCACCGAAAATGATGATGATGGCATCCCAATTTTTCAATCGTATAATTTTGTAGTTATCGGTGATGTTGTAACGGATTCAATAACTGATGAATCTTATGAAACTGCATTAGAGAAAAGCTGTAACATAAAAGCTTCAGCTGGTCAATTGATTAATGGTTATGAATACAAGACCTGGTTGCAGGTTAGAGGGACTGCCAAAAACTCAACATTAGCCCTCGATTATATTAAACTTGTGCCTCAATATGAATAAGATCATGAAAAAAATTCGAAATAGATTTAAAATATCAGCTGTTTTGGCATTAACTATTGTTGGCCTAACGCTTAAGGCACAAACGGTAAGCCAGAATTCATCAACCTTTCATGTTAAAGGGATAGTTTACGATGCTTCATCAAAGTTGCCTGTTGAAGGGTTAAAGATTACCTCAGAAACCGATTCTTCTGTTTTTACTGATAGTCTGGGGGCTTTTAACCTTGTAATTTCTTCAGGGATGCTTACAGTTAAAGCTTCCGGAATGGGTTACCAATCGCAGGTTCTACCTGTTAAGGGTAGAAGTGAAATGGCTATCTATATGCACGAAGAAAACTTTCCGTCAAAAGAGCAGGTGTTCAATGAATATTATGGCTCAGCTTCCGTTACATATACCAATAAATCAGTATCGACCATAAGTAATAATACAAACACATGGATGAATGCAGGTTTAAGTCCTGATGCTCTTATTGGTAGTAATTTGAATGGATTGAATGTTGTTTCCAGATCGGGAATGCCTGGTGCCGGTTCAAATATGTATCTGCATGGTTATTCATCGATGTATGGTTCCAATCAGCCATTAATAGTTGTCGATGGTTTTGTTTTGGACTCCAAAGATGAGGATTATACAGCTATTACCGGTTATCTTTCGAATCCTTTGTCATTTATCGATAACAATGATATTGAGAACATATCTCTTGTTAAAGATGCTTCAAGTTTATATGGTTCACAGGCAGGGAATGGTGTCTTGTTTATAACTACAAGACGTTCACAGGAATTGGAAACCAAGATTGATTTTAGTGCTCTTACCGGTATCAACTATGCCCCCAAAAACCTTCCCATGCTGGAATCTGACGATTATCGCACCTATCTTACCGAAATACTTCAATCGAAAGGATTAAGCGGTGACTCAATTAATTCGCTGTCATATATGAATGATGATCCTGAAAATGACGATTATTATCAGTACCATAATAATACTAACTGGCAGGATGAAGTTTTTACTGAAGGGAGTTTTAAAAAAATTAACTTGCGTATTAGCGGTGGAGATGCTATTGCCTTATATACCTTATCTGTTGGCTATACTAATCATGAAGGAATTCTGAAAAATACCGGTTTTAATCGTTATAATGCCCGGTTCAATTCAGATATTCATGTTTCAAAACGTTTTACCATTAATACAGGAGTTAGTTTTGCTAACAATGAATATACACTTAAGGAAGAAGGTCTGGTTAATACCAGTCCGGTACACCAGGCTCTTTATAAGGCGCCATTTTTACATCCTAATGTAAAAGGTTTATATGGCCTTACATCTTCCATTCTTGAAGATGAAGATGAACTGGGAATAAGCAATCCTACAGCAATTATCAAAAACCTTGATGCCAGTTCCGATAATTACCAGATTCTTGGTATATTTAATGTCGGGTATAAGGTTTCGAAAGATCTAAAAATCAGCAATCAGATAAGTGTTAATTTTCATAAAGGTCGCAATACCTTGTTTGTACCTCATTTAGGAGTAGCAGCAGATACGGTTCTAGAAGGAGTGTCCGAAAACACTATGTCGCATCAGGTTACAAGGTTCTTTAATCTCTCAAACGATTTTCGGGTATCTTATTCACACTCATTTAAATCTGTTCATAACATTTCGGCTGTTGCCGGTTCTCGCCTTAGGGTACTTAAAACCGAAGACGATTGGGGAGAAGCACATAATTCGCCGAACGATGAAATGAAAACGATTAATACAGGTAGTGCAATATTTAACAGTACGGGTGGCGATATTAGTGATATTAACAGACTAACTTATTATGTTGGTGGGGAATATAATTATGCAAGGAAATACTTTGTCTCGGCAAACATGGTACTCGATGGTTCAACCTTGTTTGGTGATGAGGCAGATGGGTTAAGTCTATTTGGTTCAAAATTTGGAACCTTCCCCTCAATATCTGCTTCCTGGTTGGTTTCTTCAGAAAATTTCATGGCCAATATAAATGCAATCGATTTGCTAAAAGTTCGTCTATCATACGGCAAAGCCGGCAACAGCAATTTAGAGGACTATCCTTCGGTAAAATATTATGTTTCTCAAAACTTTATTGGATCGGAAGGATTGGTGCAGGGCGAACTTTATACTCCTTCTCTTCAGTGGGAGGATGTTGTTAAAACGAACCTCGGTGCCGATTTGGGTATACTTAAAAACAGAGCTATACTAACGGTCGATTATTTTATGAATAAAACAAGCAATATGCTGAATGTAATGGAAGCCGATCCGCTTTCGGGTTATTCGTTTTATGCAGCTAACGATGGCTCTTTTAAAACGAATGGAATT
>JAHEEB010000715.1 GCA_024640925.1 Bacteroidota bacterium
TTGCGCCAGAAGACATTAGAGCCAACTTGGGTAGGTGATGGATTAGGAACAGATCCTGCCAGTGATCCGAATATTCCACAGGGAACTGATGGTAATAATATAAAAGGTTTTGGTTTTGGTGCAGGAATATTTTACAAAACAGAGGATATTTATTTTGGTGCTTCTGTGTGTAATTTATATCATACAGATTTAGAGTACACTAACGAATTGAGTACGGGAACAACATCTACAAGTGAGACAATGCGGCCTCATTATTACGTAACAGCCGGATATAATATTGCTTTTTCCAATCCGGCGTTCGAATTTCAACCTTCTGTGAATCTTTGTTCAGATGCTACTACAGTAACTTTTGATTTGAATGGAACATTAACATACAATAAAAAAGTATGGGCTGGCGTTTCCTATAGAGCCGGATCATCTGTTGTTGGGATGGTTGGCATAACAATAATGGAGGGTTTGAGAGTCGGTTATGCCTATGATTTTCAGACTTCTGCATTAAATAGGTACTCTACAGGATCACATGAATTTTTATTAAATTATGGCTTTAAATTAAGAAAAGAAAAAGTTCCACAGAGATATAAGAGCATTAGATATTTATAAATTTTTATTAAATTAGTACAACAAATAAAAGAAAAGAAATATATTTCAGATAAATTCCTTTGATTATGAAAAAGCTGATTTCTTTTGGTTTCGTTTTGGCTGTCTTGATCATTAGCAGTTGCAATAGTCAACGCGGAGGTGAGTTGACAGGTGTGCCTGGAAGGGCAAGGTATTTCGAACCAGATCCCTTTGGTATGATATTCGTACCACAAGGTAGTTTTACTATGGGTACAAATGATCAGAGTGTACCTTGGGCACAAAATGATTTTACAAGAACCGTGACAGTAGATCCATTTTGGATGGATGAAACCGAAATTACAAACAATGAATATCGTCAGTTTGTATATTGGGTGCGCGATTCTATTATGCGTCGTATGTTGGGAGAACAAATCGATGATTTCGTTATTTCTGAAGATGCCGCAGGTAATCCTTTAGATCCACCCCTTATTAATTGGGATATAAGGATTGATTATCGCGACGAAGAAATAAAAGAGATCTTAAATGAGATGTATTATCCAATAGAAGAGAGGTTTTTTGGAACGAAAGAGGTTGACACCCGAAAGCTTAATTATGAGTATTTCTGGATTGATCTTCAACAAGCTGCCAAAAGATCGAATCGTTATAACTTTGAAACCAAAGAATATGAAGGATATGTAACCAATACTGATGGTGAAAAAATCGAAATTCAAGACCGTTCGAGCTTTATCATTCATGATATGGTAAATGTTTATCCCGATACTCTTTGTTGGATAGCAGACTTTACTTTTTCATTTAATGAACCAATGACCACGATGTATTTCTGGCATCCGGCATTTGATAATTATCCTGTTATTGGTGTATCCTGGAAACAAGCTTCCGCTTTCTGTATTTGGAGAACCAGATACCTGAATGCAGCTCTTAGGTCTAGCGGACAACCTGGAATACATGACTATCGCTTACCAATTGAATCAGAATGGGAATACGGAGCACGCGGTGGATTAGATAATTCAATGTACCCATGGGGTGGATATTATACACGTAATAAACAAGGTTGTTTCCTTGCAAATTTTAAACCTCTTCGTGGAAATTATATTGATGATGGCGGGTCTGTAACATTACCTGTAGGAACATATCAACCAAATGAATATGGTTTATATGATATGGCTGGAAACGTTGCAGAATGGACATCAAATTCTTATGATGAATCTGCATATGTATTCAATCATGATTTGAACCCTGATTATAAATATAATGCACTTCCTGATGATCCACCAGTATTAAAAAGAAAAGTAATTCGCGGAGGATCCTGGAAAGATATTGCATACTATATGCAGAATGGTGTACGTTCTTATGAATATCAGGATACTGCAAAATCTTATATTGGATTCAGATGCGTTCGTTCATATTTGGGAAATAACTAAAAATACATTATAAACCTATTTGTAAAAGACTATAAAACTATGATGAGCATAAGCGATATGGTACAGAGCGCCGGATGGCGCCATTTTATGGCCAAGGTATATGGTTGGGGTGCTTCAATTGTTATCCTTGGAGCCTTATTTAAAATTAACCACTGGCCAGGTGGAACTTTTGTTATCACACTGGGAATGGTTGTTGAGACAATTATCTTTTTCCTTTCTGCGTTTGAACCTTTACACGAAGAATTAGACTGGACATTGGTTTATCCTGAATTAGCTGGTATGGCTGATCCGGATGAGATTGAAAATTTCAAGGAAAATATCTATGAACCAGGTAACAGACCTATCGAAAGAATAGAAGATATTCTTAGTGCATCCGGCGTTGATAGTGATGTTCTTGCAAAACTTGGCAATGGATTCAATCAATTAGGCGAAAGTGCCAAAGCATTAGCCGAAATTTCCGGAGCTACTGTTGCAACAAGGGAATTTGTTACACACTTACAAAATGCTTCAACTTCAGTTGGCTCATTAAATGAAATTTACAATACAAGTGCTGAATCTATTAAAGAATCTGCAACTTCTTTGTCAAATGCATATTTTGAAACAGCAGATAATATTAAAAAATCTGGAAACCAAATAGCATTATCGTATCAGGAAATTGCCAATACCATTCAAAATAACCATAAAAATATTGCTCAGGGAAGTAAGGAATATGAAGAGCAATTGAGTAATTTAGGTAAAAATCTTGCTAATTTGAACACAGTCTACATTGATCAAATCAAAGAAACCAGCGATCAAATGAGAGGTTCAAAAGAACTTTATTCTGGTTTACATGATATGATTAATAATCTTAAAGCTTCGGTTGATGAAACCAATAAGTATAAGGATGAAATCTCCAAGCTGAAAGAAAATATATCTTCGCTCAATGGTATTTATGGAAATATGTTGAATGCGATGTCTACAGCAAAGAAGAAATAGTATAAACCACACGTAACTTCCCAACAGAAAATGGCTCACGGAAAAGAGACACCGAGACAAAAAATGATCGGTATGATGTATCTGGTGCTTATGGCAATGCTTGCACTAAATGTATCTAACGAAGTATTAAATGCATTTGCTGTGCTCGACAGCGGTCTCACAAGCACAAAAGAAACTATTGAACAAGCAAATGGTGCCCTTATAGGTGAATTTAAATTCCAGAATGAATTAAATTCAGCAAAAGTTGGCCCATGGTATTCTAAAGCACAAGAAGTCCATAGAAGAGCAGATAGCATTGTTGACTATATTCAGAGTAGTAAAATAGAAATACTTAAAGCATCCCAGGAAGATAAAGCAATTGATGGGAAAAATGTTATTATTACTTCAATTGAAAAAAGGGATAATACTGATTCGCCTTACAGAGTTATGATTGGAGACAACAGGGACAAAAATGGCAAGGAACT
>JAHEEB010000716.1 GCA_024640925.1 Bacteroidota bacterium
TATATGATATTATTAACTACACTGATTATCTTGAAAATGGGACAATTATTTATTATTAAAAATATCAGGAGTGCCGGTTTACAGAAAGTATAGCAGAATTTGATGTTAAATTTCTAAAAAAAAATTATTGATTAAGGAGGCAGAAAATGAGTTATAAAGTAGAATTTGCAGGAATGTACACTTACAAGGATGAAGAAGATGTAAGAAAGGCATTTGAAATTATTACTGAAGAAGAAAATAAAGATGATTTTGAAAAAAACTCTTTGAGGATCGATAATTTTACCATTAGTGAAGATGGAAAAACAATAAGCATAAATCTCAAAGACTTTATGTCATGTAGATCGTGGTATGGATCTCATCGAATTATATGTAAAATGTTAAGTAATGCGGTTGATGGAAAGATAAAGTGCTCTTTCGAAGGTGATTCGGATGAATGGGTGTGTGCAGGCAGGGATGGGAATAAAAAAGGTAACATCTTGAATCTGCAACTAGCGGGCGACTCAATGATTTTCAAACGATTTAATAAACCCAGAATTGTTAGCGAGGGTTGGGGGTTTCCTGTTATTTGAAAAGGAATCATTGCGGGGCGGAATCGAGACAGATTGTGAAAAGATAATAAGTAGGATAAACTATACAAGGCATCACCAGCTGCTCTTATAAGAGTTTAAAAACAAATAATTTTAAATTAAATCAGTGATTAATCTAAATTTAAAAATGAAAAGAATAACTTTTTCCCTTTTTACCATGCTATTTGCAATGGAAGTGTGCTTCTCGCAAAATATTTCTAAAAATGCTGTTATGGCTTCCGATACTTCTAAGACACTCATGTCCATAGAGCAACTTATAAAAGATGCACGCGAAGGAGTTGAATTTATCAATAATGAAGAACTGATACAACATATCAATGATAACCCAATGCTTATTTTGCTTGATGTACGCACCAAAGAAGAATATGATGCAGGCCATTTAAAAGGTGCAACCTGGTTGGAAAGAGGGATTGCAGAATTTACGTTGTCACGCACCCTGCGCGACCCTAATGCAGAAATAATTGTATATTGTTTAAAGCGTAACCGCTCAGCTTTAGTTGCCAAAACCCTTAAACGAATGGGTTACCAAAACGTAAAAACCCATGTTGGCCTTGAAGAATGGGTTAAGGAGGGATATTCTATCTACAATTTTTTAGGCGAAATTAAAGTGGTCAAACTCCGGGAAATTAATGCAGCCACTAATCCGATTGACTTTTATATGGAAAAGAAATGAAATTTTAGTGTCATTTGCTTGAAAAATTCGTTTTCCGAAGGCGGAATCGCGCAAAACAATAATAGCAAATTTGGATAACTACCAAACAAAACCAAATCTATATTTTTGGAACGAATTTTATAATTTAATTACTCAAACAACCATAAAGTATAATGAATAAACGAAATTTTCAAATATTGTTGGCAATAGTAATAGTAGATAATCTTTCGAGTTATTTTAATGAAATAAACAAATTAATAACTATATGATGAAAATTAAAAGACTAATCATAGTGTTTACTTTCAGTATTTCTTTGACAATTATTGCACTAATATTGAGAAAAGAAAACAAACCTTCTGTTGAAAAACAAAACATTGCAATTGAAAGCTTAACCTCAAATAATGGACCCATACAAAGTACTGATAATAGCTTGAATAGAATCGAAATAGAAGATAGTACAGTTGTTAATAAAAGTGACCGCAGGAAGGCAGTCGTTAATTTGAAATCTCAAAAAGGATGTTTCAATAAGACTAATAAATCAAGTAGGATCATTAAGGGAGGTTCACTAGAGATGAAAAAAGGCCGCAGAGGTTATGACTTGGCAGGTCGTGAAATTAACACCAAACATTTTGCCGTTCGGGTTACAACACCCGACAATCCATTTCGACCACATAAGCATGAACAATCTGAATTGTGGTTTATCATAAAGGGTAAAGCAAAAGTGTTGCTTGACGGGATAGAATATGAGGTGGAAGAAAACGACCTGATTATCCTCGATCCATGGATAGAACATGGACTTAATACAAACAGCCAAGTGACCTGGATTTGTTTATGTTAGAATACCAATATTATATTCTTAAAATGAAGAATCATCATCTCTATTTGTCTTTAATACTCAGCATTGATCCTATTTGTTTATGCAAGGCAATTTAGCATTTTTACACAGCATTTCTTCTTTAAGATTATCAATAGTTTCATGAAGACTCAAATAAGCTATGAGATATTTGCCGTTTTTGGCGCCTGTTTTGGCATTATCCTTTTTCCACATAGGTGGTTAAGCAAAAAACAAACAACCTAAAACAATTGTAATGAAAACAGCAGTAGAATTTTGGAAAACAATTGAAGTATATAATGTTGAAACTTTTTATTTTCAAAGTATTTTATCATTTATACTAATTGGTATGTTGATTTTTTCTTTTATAAACCAACGCCAATTGACAGGGATTATATTAAAAAGTCTTTTTAGTCTGGCATTCTTTTTTGTTGGAATTTATTTCTTTTTGTTAACAGACAATTCTTTTACAGCAAAGATATTTGGCCCGTACTTTATTGTTATCGGTTTTTTATTTTTATTCGATTTATTCAAAATAAGAACCCAGTTCCAACCACCTTCCCTAATTCAGTTTTTACTTTATGGATTAACTTTATTATACCCTTTAATTAGCTATCTGCTTAATCACCGATATCCTCAACAAGTATTATATATACTACCATGCCCTATTGTATCCTTAGCATTGATAACCTATAGCAGATTTGAAAAGAGAAATAATGCTTTATACATATTACTTGTTTTATGGGGGCTTACTGGGGTAAAGGCTTTCATTTTTGACGTAAAGGAAGACTTAATTCTATTGATGGTCGGTGTGTATGGGCTTATAAATTTTATAACCTTTAAACGAAAAACTTAATGATGCTACCCATCCTGCTAGATATTATTAAGATAAAAAAGAAGAAGAGTTAAACTGCTGTTACCAGAAAGCAAATATGCATTAAAATCGGCAATCAAAATTGCATCATAAATGGTATATATTGAAGCATGATATTGAGCAATTTTATTCTAATTTTTCATTATTTCCAAAAATTGTTTTCCTGTTTTTCATTCTATAACTTTCAGTAGCTTCTAATTTTATTACTTCACAGCGATATAATATTCTGTCTAGGATTGCAGTAGTTAAGACAGTATCCTGTAAAACATCAGCCCATTGTTTGGGGGATTTATTGGTTGTGATCACCAGGGATACCCTTTCATGCAGGTCATTTATCAAGTTGAAAAAAGCCACTGCATCATCTTTTTTTACCGGGAACATCATAATGTCATCAATTACCAGCATATGAGATTTCATGATACGGGCATATTCAGCTGCAGCTGTTCGCACTGTATCTTTTCTACGCAGCATTGTTACCAGATCTTCCATGC
>JAHEEB010000108.1:0-692 GCA_024640925.1 Bacteroidota bacterium
AACTCATGGATTTGTAAAGAAAACGCAGAAAACGCTAAAAAATGAGATTAAGAAAGCAGAAGAAATAAGAAAAGAGTATATTGAATTAAAAAATAAAAAGAAATGAAAAGCGATAAATTAAAATCAAAAAGCCTTGATGAGATGATTGATATGCACATCGGTGTAGAGGGAACTGAAAAAAGAAATGCTTTTGAAGAAGAACTACGCCTAGATATTTTAGGACATACAATCAAAAAATGAGGGAAGAAAAACACCTGACACAGGCTCAACTTGGAGAATTGGTCGGAGTTAAAAAAGCTCAAATATCAAAAATAGAGAATAATTTAACTGGTGCTAGATTTGAAACGATTTTGAAGGTATCTAGAGCTTTGAATGCTAAGATTAATTTTAATGTTGAAATAATGAACCAAAATGTATCATTAGGATAGCAAATATAGCCGAACGCACAACAAATAGGAGTTCATGTGAGTTCATATGGGCTAACAGCTAAAGATGAACTCCCGGTTGAACTAAACCCAGCCTGGGCCGGGGATTAAGATTTCAGATTCAAAGTTCAATCTGATAAATCATTCAATCCATTTAATCTGTGGTTCAAACAATTGTTGCCGGAGAATATGTCTGAACCGCAGATTATAGCAGATTAACCTGATTACTAGGTGCAGGAAAAGTGCATATGTTGTGTTATCTGAAAG
>JAHEEB010000108.1:702-9210 GCA_024640925.1 Bacteroidota bacterium
AAGACAAGCGATAGCATCTTCGAAAGAATATGACTTCGTATTGATTATTTTTTCATTCTCAAAAAACGATACGAAATAACCGGAGAAATAAAGACAATAAAATAAGTAAAAGAAATCCACGGTTGATATTCGATGTAAAATTCATGTGGCGTTAACGATACCGGGCTTTTTATAAGTACAAAACCAATAAAATCAACTATCATTGCCATTACCAGCCATAGTGACCCTAAATACACAGCTTCTTTAAAAGAATAGATTGCATCTCCCTTTTTCTTAATATAGATATAGCTAAAAAATATCCAGCATATCAAGTTTATTAAAAGATGATAAGGCACTGTCATAACAAATGAGGGATCTTGAAACTGGCTAACACCCAAATCCTTATACGACGGCAGTTTAAATATTATAGCAGCGGCGAAGCTAATTGCGTAAGCAAGAATTGTTACAAGAACATAAGCATATACAAAATTTAAAATTGCTTTTTTAAAATTAAGTTTCATAAAATTTTCTGTTTAAATATTAGTTGAATGAATAATTGCGTTTTTATTTGTTGCAAAATTGAAGGTTGTAACACAAGTTTTGTTATATCTTACGGAGTATTAACTTATAAAATATGGAGTAATGGCATTTGAATTTGAGGATATTTCAGACGCAGATTTTCAGTTCATGAACAATTTTTTTATGAATGGTTTTGAGAGCAACAAGTTGCTTGAACATTCACAAAAAATTAATCTCCCGTATATCGATATTTTATCAAACGAGTGGTATTTTGATGGTATTCGCATGGTTTATTCCAACTGGGATTACAAAAAACCGGTTGAATTAAAATGGCATTACGATATTAAAATTGAGCTTATAACATTTATAGCCAATTTGAAAGGTACCGCCATAATGGGTAGTAATACCGATCAGAAATCGCAAATATTAGGTAATTATCAACACAACTTATTCTATTCTCAACCCAACGAAATTGATAAAGGCATTCTTAAATTCGAAGATTTACATTCTTCTATGTTTATAATCCAGTTTACAAAAGATGCATTCTTGCGTCTTACACAAGATGCCAATGAGGCATTAAACAGGTTTGGCGAAAATATAATGAATGGTAAAGCGGCTCTTCTATCTCCTGCAAACCTTCCTTTAGATGCAATGATGCAAAATATGATAAGTAATATTGTAAACTGTGGGTATAAAGATGGTTTAAAAAAAATGTTCCTGTTATCAAAAAGTATCGAGTTCCTGGTACTTCAGGCTGAGGCTTGTAACGCGTCCAATGAGGTGTCGTGTAGTTATATCAAAACAAATTACGATAAAGATTGCATAATGTATGCACGAGAATGCATTATGAACAGACTCGAAACTCCTCCAAGTTTATCGGAACTTGCCCGAATAGTTGGTATTAATGAATATAAACTAAAGAGAGGTTTCAAGGAAATATTTGGCAATACCGTTTTTGGATATTTATCAGATACCAGGCTTGAAATTGCTAAAAATGATATAATAAGACAAAAGAAAAGCATCAGTGAAATAGCCTCGGATTTGGGGTATTCATCAGTTCAACATTTTAGCCATTCTTTTAAGAAAAAATTTGGTTACTCTCCCAGTAAATTAAAATCGTAACATAAAAACAGGATCATATGCCAAAATGGTTTTAGTGGTATTTAAAGTGCATCTCCCCAGACTGGTATTTTGAGGGATAATGTAATTCTTAATATAGAAAAACAACCACCCGGAACGGGATTGGAATAAACCTGATAATTAAAAAAATTCCAACTTCCTGAGAAATTCATTATTTTAGCAGGGAGCAAATCGACTGATCCGCAGATTGTAACAGATTAATCAGATTAATTTGTCCAAAAACACTATGGAAGTTGAACCATTGACTATTGAAAAGAAAAAATGTGTTGTAAGCAAAAGGAAGAAACCATGCGTTTATTAAAAGCCATATTTGTTTTTTATCAAAAGTTGATTGTTCCTACATTGATATTATCAGTATTGCTTTCATTCATTGGATTAGGAATAACCGGTAAATTCTCCTTTTTTTTAGGCCTGCTGTTTCATTATTTTATTTACGAGATAAGAAATTATAATGAATATTATTTCTATTACAATTTTGGATTAAGCAGACTAACACTTTGGATAATTACATTTGTTTTGAACTTAATAACAGGTCTGATATTTATGTTACTATGAGCAACCTGCACGTTGATAGTGTTATTAAAAGCTTTGATACTAAACAAGTATTGACTGATGTTTACCTTTCATGTGAAAAAGGAGAAATAATTGGATTACTTGGTAGAAATGGAACAGGAAAATCAACACTATTGAAAATAATATTTGGCTCAATACCAGCAGATAGAAAATTCGTAAAAATCGGCGACAAAATAATAACCAGGCTATTTGACAATCGCAACCTGATAAAATATTTGCCACAGGCTAGTTTTTTGCCAAGTCACATAAAGATTAAGACTATAATTGAGCTATTTTGCACTGGAAACAATGCACAATTTTTAAAAGAACATAATTTAATCAGGCCAATGCTGGATAAGAAAAGTAAACAGCTTTCCGGTGGTGAAAAGCGACTATTAGAGATATTATTAATTGTATTCTCCGATTCAATATATACCTTTATTGATGAACCATTTAATGGTATTGCCCCTGTTTACAAAGATGAAATCAAAGAAATGATTAAAGAGCAATCACGAAACAAAGGATTTATAATTACTGACCACGATTATCGAAACATACTTGATATAGCTACACGAATTGTAATTATACATGATGGTGGTACAAAAGAAATTAAAAGTAAAGATGAACTTAAATACTGGGGATATATTCCCGAAACAGTTGAAACCTGACAGCATTCAAGCTAAATCTAAAAGAAAACTATCTTATTCACAAATAGTAATTAATTATAGATGAAATATTCTATTTTTATTCTTATTTTTCTGATGATTGTTCTGAATAGTATGAGGAACGGATTAATAATTCTTTAGAAAAAAACAGGATTAGAAACTTAAAACAAATGCTTATGATAAAAAATTATTATTATTTGATAGTTGGAATTTTAGCAATTCTCTTTGCTTTTACCCACGCATTAAATGGACAAACAACCGTTTTGCCCATGCTTAATGTAAATGCCATTGAAGTAAATACAAGAACTATATTTTTTTATGTCTGGCACATTATTACAACTGAAAATTTAATTTTTGGAATAGCATTTCTATTTATGGCTTTTTATAAAGATCTGTCAAAAGTAAGGTTTGCAGCATGGATGATTGGTATTATAATGATTGCCCGGTGGCTGGTTATTTTTAGTAGTACACTCCTTGCAGGCAATGGTGGCTTAAAAGGCATTTTAGTTGATTCTGTTGCTATTATTATCTATACGGGTTTAATTATATTAGGCACAAGAGTTAAGGGCAAAATACCCGACCAGAATAGAATATGAAACTCATAGACAATCCGAATTTTATTAACTGACGGATAACAAATTGCCATGCATTTGTGATTTTAAAAGTTCGTAGGAATGAATTAATTTTAAAATTATAGATTCGAGTTGATTATTTCTATCATTTAAAGTATAGCCCGATGATAAAAAAACTCTCTGCCTGGTTCTATCTCATTCAGAAACAAAAAAAACTTCATGTTATATCAATACTCATTTTAACAGCAATTTTTTACATCCCTGTATTTAATAATCTGCTTACAAATTGGGATGATGATCATTATATTCTATTAAACCCCTTTATAGAAAGACTTTCTCTCGTCAATATAAAGGAAATGTTCACATCGTTGTATGCTGGCAATTACCATCCATTGACCTTATTTTCTCTTGCGCTGAATTATAAAATGGGTGGTATTGAACCATGGCCCTACCAGCTTACCAATCTGATCTTACATTTATTTAACACTCTGTTCGTTTACATTTTTGTTACAAGCATACTTAAATCCGGCAGCCAGAATACAAAAACGACAGAATCTTCATTTTTACCGTTATTTGTGGCTTTTATCTTCGGAATTCATACAATACAGGTCGAATCGGTAGCATGGGTTTCGGAAAGAAAGAATGTTCTGTATTCATTTTTCTTTCTATTATCCCTTATAAACTACATTAAATATTTAAAAACCGATTCATATAAAAATTTTTCACTGGCTTTACTATTATTTATCTTTTCATTATTATCCAAGGGAATGGCTATACCTCTTACCATTTGCCTTGTTTGTATTGATTATTTTGCCGGAAGAAATATTTTATCGCGAAAAGTTATTTTGGAAAAGGTTCCCTTCATTGCACTATCGCTAATCTTCGGTATTGTTGCAATTTTTGCTCAACAATCTGAAAAAGCATTGTATACCGGAACTAATTTTAATTACCTGGATAGAATATCCTTTGCCTGTTATGGATTCTTTCAATACCTGGTGAAATTGTGCTATCCTTTTCATTTATCAGCATTTTACCCATACCCTGTAAAACACGATATTTTACCCTATTCCTTTTATGTTTGTATTCTCTTTGTTGCACTATTATTTATTATCATTTGGCGATATTTCAGAAATAACAAAATTGTTGTTTTCGGTGCATTGTTTTTCCTGGCAAACATTATTATGGTTATTCAATTGTTACCGGTGGGCGATGCCATTATTGCCGACAGGTATGCTTACCTGCCTGCTATCGGTTTCTTTTTAATTGTAGGATATGGCGCTGCCATGTTAATGCAGGGAAACACCCTGGTAAAATATACGGTCATATCATTTATTGCATTATATAGTCTGATTCTCGGGTACAAAACGTATCATCGGGTGGAAATATGGAAAGATAGTCTTACCCTCTGGAATGATGCGATAAAGAATTACCCCGAGAATAATGATCGGGGGTATCTTAACAGGGCTAACAGCTTGCAGGAACGCGGCGATTATGAAAATGCTTTTCTGGATTATCAGAGATTATTAAAGATAAGGCCGAAAAATGTAGCCGGGTATTTGGGAATGGGGCATTTAAAATATTCTACGAAAGATTTGCCGGGAGCTTTAGATTATTTTAACAAGGCATTGTTGTTACAAAAGACTTACCAGGGTTTTATCAGCAGAACGGTTGTAAAAGCAGATATGCACGATTACGAAGGTGCTCTGGCCGATGCTGACTCTGCCTGTCAATTAAATCCAGCCAGCGCTGATGCATTCCTAAACAAAGGTTTTATTTATTTTCAAACAGGTAATTATTCTCTGGCTTTAGAAAACTATACCAAAGCATTGCAATTGGATTCATTAAACAGTAAAGCTTATAAGGGCAGGGCGTTGACCAAAAAAGCCATGAATAACCCTGAGGGTGCATTATATGATTTGAATAATTACCTTTCCCTGACACAAACATACGATGGGTATGGAGAAAGAGCTATAATAAAAATGGCTTTGGCCGATTATTCAGGCGCAAAGTATGATTTATATTCTGCTCTGCAATTAAATCGGAATTGTGCCGAAATATATATGAACCTTGGAATAATAGAACTAAACAGTGGTAATAACCCCGATGCCATAAAAAACTTTGATATGGCAGCCAAAATTGATACCACCAATTACCAGGTTTACATAAACAGAGCAGTTGCAAACTTAAATCTTGCCAACTACTCCGAAGCTATTGTGGATTTAAACCTATCGGTTAAAATTCAAGCCAGTGCTGACGCTTTTTACTATCGGGGTTTTGCCTTCCATCAGTTAGGAGAAAAACAGACAGGTTGTTCCGATCTGAAACAGTCTATGTTAATGGGCAACACGGCTGCAAAAGATGAATGGGAAAAGAATTGCAAATAGAATTTAAATCACTGGCTTTCGAAAACATGTAAACGACATGGTCAGGTTTAAAAAAGATCATCTCTTCTTTATCAACTTAAAATAATTCTACAGATAAAGTATAAATCACGGTTTAATAAATTGCATGGTTAAAGGCCAGATCCATAGCTGGGCATGGAGGGCTGTCCAAAAAGCTGAACCCTTATCTATCCAAAGTTAGCTATGTTGGTTTTACTTAGTAGTTAAGAGTATTTATTGTCATTTGGTTTAAGAAAACCTTCAAAAATTTAAGTTCATCCGTAAAATTTGTATATTTTGTCAAAAAATAATTCTTTGAATGGATCTAAGCTATAATTTAGACGCCCTTTACCAAAAATGAAAGTAACTATGAAGTTTGTAACCACTTTTATCTTAATTCTGTTATCGATGGGTATTATGTTTGCCCAGGATGCCGATACTTCTTTACATGCCGCTGTCTGGAACAAAAACCTGGAACAGGCGAAAAAAATTCTTGAAACCGGGTATAACATTGAAACTAAGAATTCCAATGATCAAACCGCTTTTTATGTTGCATGCCTCATTAATAATGTCGAAATTGCCAAATACCTTGCCGAAAAGGGCGCTAATGTTGTTGAGTATAGTTTGTGGAACATGCCTTCTCCTAAAGAGTTAAGTATTAAAAATAACAATGTTGAACTATTCAAACTTATTGTCGCAAAAGATATTATTCCGGAGGAGGAGAAAACAAACCCATCTTCCGACTATGCTGTCTTTCACGATTTGGATACCCTTTACCTGCTTAACCTGGCCGCAAGTGAAGGACAAATAGAGATATTCAAATATCTATTTGAAACATTTAAAATAGATATCAGTAAGAAAGAAGTCTATGAATTATTAAGTTCTGCCATTTCCGCTAACCGTTTAGAAATTATTAAATATCTTGTTGGATTAGGATTTCATCTCAACGATTTTTCAGAAGACTATACAAATCCGGTAATTTTAGCTGCAGAAACCAGCACTCCCGAAACCATCAGACTTTTAATAGAGCTTGGGGCGAAACAGGACTCCTCTGAATATTATACACCATTGTATAGTGCTGTTTATGCCAATCAGGAGGATAATGCAATATTGCTGATGGAATATGATTGTAAGATTCTGAAAGATACGAGCTACACCATGGGAATTCTGGCCGATTTAGGGGAGAATCACATGAATAAGTTAGCTAAACAGCTGATTGAAAAAATAGGTGATCTATCTACCTATAAATCAAAAGAACTAAATCCGTTAAATAAGGCTATTGTTGCAAATAACCTTGAATTTGTTGATCTGATGATTCGCCATGGAGTGGATATCAATGCTTCGGATGAATACGGAGAGACTCCATTAAACAACCTTGTTGTTAACCTGAATTACTACGATACGAATTTTTTTATAAACCTGAATAACCAGAAATATTTACTTGAAAAAGGTGCGAATCCGAACATTTCATATTATGGTACAACAACACCATTTCAAAACCTGGTAAAATTCTGTGCTGATTATTATTTTGAAGGATCATCGCCGGAAAGAGATTCGTTGGTTACATTAATCCGTTTCTATATTTCAAAAGGAGGAGATATTCTGGTTTCGGATAATTATGGATCATCTGCTTTTTCTGTTGCTGACGATGAGATAAAACAAGAATTCAGAGAAAAACTTTCTTCTAAAATGTTTATTTTTGAACCAGAAGAAACATCTGTTATTCTCGATAAAACCAGTGAATTATGGAGTCAGAATCCTTTACTCAATTTTGAAGTAGGCGAAGAAATTACTATTCCCAATTACTTTTATCTTATTTGTAAGTCAGAAAATATTGAACCATGGACTGAGAATCTTCTGGTTGAATCTGAAGATGAATCCTATGACGATTATAATGGTGTAATTACATCCATTCCGGCTATAATTATTGCTTCCATCAATAATCAAGTATCGATAATAAACAGCCTGAGCCGTAAAATACTCTTCACCACAGAAAATCATTTCGATTCTGCCAGTGCCATTATAATGGGAGAAAAAATTCTTCTGCAAACTGGTTCGGATTATTTTCTTACGGATGAATACTTCTCTAAAGTGGAAAGAAATGCATTTACCAACTATTTAAACGAAAATAAAATAACAATTCCTGGTAAACAAAAGGCCCTTAACCTGAATAAAAGATTATTGCTGGTCAAAACAGGTTCAGATAGTCTAATAAGCATGATTCGTTGGAGTGAGGACTTCAGCAAGGTTGAGAAAATTGATATATCAAGTGTTCTCAAAGAAGTTCTTCCGGATCCTGAATTTTCATGTTTTTCTTCAGATGGACAATGGTTATTGACCGGCCAAAGTTCGAAGAATCTCGATGAATACTCAGAGGAAAAAGAGGTACAGTTTAGCTTATACTATATAACTGCGAATGAAAAAATCTCGTTTTCGAAACGCATACTTATTGGTCCTAAGTTTTATTCTTCTCCGAAAATATCCAATGCAGCAACAGAAGGGGGTAAAGGTTTTTGCATCGAAAGTTCCAGCGATTATCAGTACAATTTTATAGACCTGGCAGATGTTGATAGTTTAATCGGAGGAGTAGCAGAAGAGACGAAAAAAGTTCTGGCTTCAGAAGTATTTGCTTTCAATTCGGCTAAAGTGAGAAAATACCTGAGAAAAGAAAAGGACAAGAAAATACTCTCTCTTTTAAAA
>JAHEEB010000109.1 GCA_024640925.1 Bacteroidota bacterium
CCTGTTCGTTGCAAAGTGGTTGGACTGGAAACTTCTTCAATTTTAGCCAACTGGCTTAGTCGGGCAGCTTTGCCGGATTTATTAACTACCATCAAGTTACGAACATCATCGATGCTTTGACTGTTATAATTGGCAAGCTGCATGAATATTGTATATTCTTCTCCGGCATCCTTAAGTTGTATTTTGTCATTTCCTTTAAACGCCATGTTAACAAGTTGCGAAACATCCTGAACCGTAAAACCCATACTGCTGATTTTGTCCCTATCGGGCATAATTTTAATTTGCTTTCTATCCGAGGATGTTGAATAAGCAACATAATCGGTACCTGGCGTAGTTCTTACAATCTCTTTAATAATTGCAGCTGCATACTTAACTGTATCGAGATTTGAACCCTTTACTACCAATTGAATAGGTGAATTAGAAGAACCTGTAATGGATGCAGGTTGAGCAGTCACCTTTATGCCGGGTATTTTTTGTTCCAGCTCATTTCTGATTTCTCTACCAAATTGTTCAATCGAAATATCTCGCTCTCTTTTGTCAATTAAATTAAGGTCAATTTGTCCCAGGTTACTTTTACTGTTCGAAGTTACCATACCGGTTTGGGTGCCTGTTAATGTATAAACGGTAGTAACTTCAGGATGTGAGAGAAGTATTTTTTCTGCCTCAAAAAGTGCCTGATTGGTTTGATAGAGGGGCGCATCGGAAGAAAGTTCAACTTTCAGACTTATTTGACCATTATCAGTAGTTCCAATAAAAGCTGAACCAATAAATCCTGCCGGAACTAAGGCAATAGAGGCTCCCATCAATATTAAAACTGTTACAAAGAGGTATCGTTTATGGTATAAGGTCCAGCCAAGTATTTTACCATAGTAATTTTTTAATGTATCGATAAAATTTTCAAAACCCAGGTTAACTTTTCCCCAAAAAGAGTTACCCGTTAAATGAGTAAGTTTTCCAAATTTAGCAGCAAGTAAGGGGGTGAGAGTAAATGAAACAAAGAGGCTCATTAAGGTTGAAAACACTACAACCAACGAAAACTGACGGATGATATTCCCAACAAGGCCGGTTGTCATAGCCATTGGAATGAAAACCACCAAATCGACCATCGTAATAGCTACGGCAGTAAAGCCAATTTCGCTTCGTCCGTCTAGTGACGCTTGTACTTTGTTTTTCCCCATTTCCATGTGGCGGAAAATATTTTCAAGAATTACAATGCTGTCATCCACCAGAATCCCCACCACTAATGATAGGGCCATAAGTGTCATCAGGTTGAGTGAAAAGCCGAAAATATGCATCATGATAAAGGTGGGAATCATAGCTGAGGGAATAGCCACCAATACAAACATTGAACTACGAAAACTGTGAAGAAACATCAGCATTACCAAACTCACAATCAGCACCGCCAGAAACAGGTCTTCGACTACTGCGTTGGCTGATGATAAAGTATAAACAGATTGGTCGTTAGCGATTTCGTATTTAAAGTGTTGGTTGGTATAGCGATTTGTCAGTTCTTCAAATTTTTGCTTTACCCCTTTGCTCACATCCACGGCATTGGCATTATTGGTTTTATATACCTGGATACCTATCCCGTTTTTGCCATTGATACGATTTATGGTAACAGGGGTGTTGATGTCGTCACTTATCTGTGCTATATCGTTTAGCAGGACACGGCTACCATTAGCATTTTCGCGGATAATTATATTTCGTACCATTTCAGCCGTTTGTAAGTCAGCATCTAATGTAATGGCAAATTCCTGTTGATTTGATGTTACTTTCCCGGCAGGAAGTGAAACTGATGCAGCGTTAAGGGATTGATAAACCTGAGTTAAAGGGATTTTATAAGAATTCAATTTACTATTGTCGATTTTGATGTTGATTTGGCGTTGAACCCCACCAATAACCGAAACTTCACCCACTCCTGAAACATTAGATAGAATAGGTTTTATTTCTTTATCTACCAATTTATACAAATCAGCATCATTCATGGCGGCTGTAATCGAAAGGCTTATCACTGGCCACTGGTCGCTGCTGACCCTGTTTACAACCGGATCAATTACATCATCAGGCAAATCGGCTTTTACCTGGTTTATTTTCCGTTCAATGTCCTGTTGTGCAAGTTGGTCGTCCACCCCGTTCTTTAATTGAACAATAACAGACGAAACATTCTGCATCGACCTTGATGTAATAATATCAAGTCCTTCGATGGTCGAAACAGCTTCTTCAACTGGCTTTGTAACCGCGGATTCCACCACTTCGGGTGAGGCTCCAGGGTAAGTAGTGTTAATGGTAATTATACCTGCATCAAATTTGGGTAGTAATTCGTAATTTAATCCCAGGTAACTTAGTACACCGAAAAGTATCAATACCGTAAAAACTACAGTAATAAACAAAGGTCGTTTTATGGACAATTCAGTTATTGACATACCCTAAATATTATTGATTTACAACATTTACAATTGAACCTTCTGCAAGATTGATTTGCCCTGAAAGAACAACCTCTTCGCCGTCCGAAAGCCCATTAACTACCACAATGTTTTCCCCTTTGGAGATTCCAACTTTTACTTGTCTTGTATGGGTTACATTATTTTTAATTACATACACATAAGGCTCGTTTCTATCGTTGACCAAAGCTCTTTTAGGAATTACAATTTGATTCTCCCGGGTTTCGAAATTGAATGTTACACTTACATTTGTACCTGCTTTAAGTATCTCGGGCGTGTTGTTAATGATGACATCTACCTGGTAATTGTGGTTTTCATCGCCATTAGGACTAATATAAATTACATTACCTGTAATGTTTTTATCAGGGAAAAGCTGTGAGGAAACTACTACTGGTTGATTGGGGTTAATGTAATACACTTCGCTCTCGTCCAAATAAACAGTAGCTTTTAGTTTGTTAACATTTACCACATAGGCAATAGGAGTACCGGCATTTATTATCTCGCCTGCTTTGAAATTACGTGCAGTTATAACTCCGCTAACAGGAGCAATGATGTTGGCATTTTCAATTTGCTGATTTATTAACTCAGCTTGCACCGAAGTGTTCTCGTAATTGTATTTGGCTGCATTGAGGTTAATCTCGCTGGTAGCTTTTCCCTGGTACAGTTCCTGAGCACGATCGTAATCGTCTTTTAACTTATCTTTAGTTAATACAGTCGACTTTAAGTTCAGCTTAGCAATTTTAGTATCAACAGCCCCTATAATCTGTCCTTTTGTAATTTTACTACCCAGGTCAATATTCAAATAACTTATTAAACCCGAAGTTTGCACACTGATATTGGCTTCTTCAAAGGGTTTTAACCGGGCTGGTAAAATAGTTTGAGCTGCGAATTCAGTGGATTTTACTTTTAGTGATTTTACCGTTATGGGAACTTGAGAACGGTCGACAGATTTTTTAGCTTCATTTATCTTATGTTTATTCGAAGCGAGGACTGCAATTATGCTTACTATAATGATTATTGCTACAATAGTAATGGCAAGAATACCTTTACGTTTCATATATATTATTATTTATAATTGATTATAAAATGTGGATAATGTACCCTTAGCTTTTTCATATTCCAGGCGGGACATCATATAGGAAAAGCGACTGTTTATATAATTAGTCTGAGCATTTTTAAGGGCATTGTCATCGTTTAAGTAATCGCTTAATGGCACACTTCCTTTTTGATAGCTCAAATTTGTTTTGTTATAAATCTTTTGAGCCAGTTCCAGGTTGTCGGCATTGTTCAGGCAACTGTTATAAGCTGATAAAAGGTTTTTTTCAGCATTTTGGAAGCGTAACTGGTAATTATTTTGCGCCAATTCAAGGTTGGTGCTGGCATTCAGGTAGGCAATTTTGCTTTCCTTTACCTGGCTGGCGCGTCGTAAGCCTGTTAGAATTGGGATATTGACAGAAAACCCAATGTAGGAATAGTTTTTCCAGTTGTCGAATGAGCTGGAAAAACTTTCATCGTATGACTGATTCCCCAACCGGGCAAAGGTGCTGATTGTAGGGAGAAATGTTGCCTTTTTGTTCTGATAATTTATTCGCTGGAGTTCAACGCTTGTTTTATTTATAGCGTATTCACTTAAACTGTCTTTCGAAAAGGCTCCTATTTCAGGAAATATTATATATTTTTCATAACCGGCCGTGTCGTTTAAATTCAATTCTGCTTCAAGGGGCAACCCCATGGCATATTTTAAATTATCGAGCGAATTTCTTTTTTGTGTGACTATTTCGTTGAATTGGTACTCGGTTGACTTTAGTGTGACTTTAATGCGTTCCAGATCGGTTTCTATAACTACTCCTTTTTCATATTGCAATTCCAAAATTTTATATAACTGTTGGTACGATTCAATGTTCTTGCGGAGCTTCGTTTCATATTCGCTATAAATCATTACCTGAAAGTAAGCCTGAGCAATATTGTAGATGAGCAAATCGGAATTTTGTTTTTCCTGAAGCCTGGCAATTTCAATATTCCTTTGTCCAGCCCTTATGTTGTTTATTTTTGACTGGTCGTATAAGGTTTGCGAAACATCAACCACAGCATTGTTGTTGTATTGTTTGCCAAATTGCATTTCTACTTCTTTAGGGCCTAAAATGCCAGCAGGGATTACCGTGGTTTGCATTTTTAGGTTGTCGGTAAAATTGAACGAAGCGTTAGCCTGTGGCAGATATGCGCCTATGGCCTGGTGTTCTTGTTCCTTTGCTATTTGAATGTTGTTTTTGTAAACCTCAGCCGAAGCATGATTTTGTAAGCCAAACGTGATACATTCATGCAAAGCGTATGTTTTCGCGGTTTGTGAAAACATTTTTCCTGTAAAAAGGATGAGTAAAATAAAAAGTATGGTACGTCTCATTTCTTTTGTTTTATTCGTTTCCATATTTTAACAGTAGAAAACAGGCCTTTAGATGCTTTCATTTTAAGTGTATTAAAATCTGGCATTTCAATGTTGCAGTTTGCGGTAAGCCCTTTTGGAGGGTTGTAGATGGAACCTCCAATCCATTGAGAATTTTCATATTTTAGGTTCCAAAATATAGAAAGCCCCATTATTGAGCGGGAACGAAGTTTTGAATCGGGGTTGTTCTTGTCGGTTTTGGGTTTTCCGTTTTCATCGTTTGGTTTATCCATCCAAACTATTTTACCTGAATAGGAATTTCCGGACTGGAAAAACTCAACGTGAACAGTATTTGTTTCGTTGCACCAAACCCCGATAATTTTATTGCCTCCGGTCTGAGCTATTGAAGGAAATGCTGCAATCAGGAAAAAACCAATATCAAGTATAAAAAGATAATTTCTCATGCCTGTAATTTTAAATTTGATTCAAAACTACAGTTGAAAAAGATGGTGGGAAATGAATAAAAAGTGGAAATGGACGTTTAAAGGGGAGAGATGGACAGGCTTACCGGTTAGATAACCAAGCTCTGAATTCGGTTACTTTAAGTTTACCAATAAGGATTTGTTCATTACATTTAACTGACAGTTTCACCACCAGTTTGCGGTTGAAATAAGGTTCTACTTCTTTAATGGCAGCAAAATTCAGTAAATATTGTCTATTAGCCCGATAAAATTGGCTGGAATCAACCAATTTTTCTAACTCTTCGAGTGAATGGTTGATAATGAATTTTTGCTCATCGAAAGTAAATATAAAGGTAAGTTCATCAGCAATAAAAAAATAGGCAACGTCGGATGTGGCAACCGGAAGCATTTTTCCTTTGTGGTTGACAAGAAAACACGACTTGGACGAAGGTTTCAATGTGTTGAGAAGGTTTGAAACCATGTTGGTGTATTGTGTCTCTTTCTGAAAATGAACTTTTAGCAGATTAATCTTTTCAATGCTTTTTTGAATTGCCTTGTAATCGAAGGGTTTTAGGACAAAATCCACTCCGTTTAATTTAAATGCACTAATGGCAAATTCATCGTATGCTGTGCAAAATACTACTGGACAGGTTATTTTTATTTGTTGAAAAATATCGAACGACAAACCATCGGCAAGTTGGATATCCATATAAATTAAATCCAGTAATGGGTTAGTTTTTAAATATTCAACGGAACTGCTTATTGAGTCAAGAATATTCATTATTTCAACCGATGGTTCTACTTTTTTTAAGGTTTGAGCCAAATCTACTGCAGTTTGAGGTTCATCTTCTATAATCAGTACTTTCATTTTGCCTCAATTAATGGGATGATAACATTAAAAGTTTCAGGGGTCTCAATAATTTCAATATGTTGCCCTGATAGATATTGGTAGCGTTTCTCAATATTTGCCAAACCCACCCGGGATGAGGTTTCAACTGAGTTTTTAGGTTGTAAGTTGTTTGAAATGGTTATTTGTTTGGCCTGATTGCTAAATATTTTTATAAATAAAGGCTTGTCTTTGGAAACTATATTGTGTTTAACGCAATTTTCCACGATAATCTGAAGGCTGAAAGGAGGTATGTACATACTGAAATGAGACTGGTCAATTTGTATGTCAATAGAAAGGTTCTCCCCAAAACGGCCTTTTAACATAAAGCAATATGCTTCCAGTATATCCAACTCCTCCTTTAGCGTAACTTTTTCTATGTCATTTACTTGTAAAGAGTATCTGAAAACATCTGAAAGTCTTAACAAATATTCTTCTGCTTTATCAACATTAGAGCGCATCATGGTTTTGAGAGTAGAAAGCGAATTAAAAAGAAAATGAGGGTTCACCTGTTGCCGAAGCGTTTCAAATTTAGCTTGAAGGTTTTCGCGTAAAAGACGCTCATTTTCAAGCATAATGCGTTCACGTTCTTCAAATAAGGTAAACGTATAATTCGTCATATAAATTACAATACAAAGAACAATGCCCGAAAAAATTCGCCGGTAAACATAATTTCCCTGTATATGGACATCACCTCCTAACCAGGTTGCAAAAGAGTTACCAGCATGGATTACCCAAAAAGTTATAAATACCCCAATAACGAGATACCCAATCGCTAATAGACTTATAATCTTTTTATTTGACTGATAAACCTTTTTTATATAATCGACACCGAAAAGCAAAAACCAGTCGATAATACATAAAATGAATATAACTATGATTACAACATAAAAACGGATACCAAAGGAGTCTTTTGATTGTATAATCATGTTCAGCATTCCAATAATGCTTATACTAATTGAAGAAAGCAAAGCAATCAGTAACCTATATTTTGAAATGGTTTTATTCATAAATACAAATTTACCATTGAAATTATAATAAAGATACTACTTTGAGTTAAAATGGACATAATGGGCGTGTAAATGGACATGTAACATTTGGAAGCATGGAGAACTATGTCCCGGTAGTTCTATTTACTTTCGACGTCATTTTTTGACGTAAAAGATTCATATCCTCACATACCTTTTGTTCTACCACCATGGCGTAAATTTGAGTAGTTTTAATACTCGTATGCCCTAAAAGTTTAGAAACTGTTTCGATGGGTACGCCATTTGTAAGAGTTACGGTTGTTGCAAAAGTGTGGCGAGCAATATGAAAGGTGAGCGTTTTTTCAATGCCGCAAAAGTCGGCAATCTCTTTAAGATAGTTGTTTAAAAGCTGATTGGCATAAACAGGCAATAAACGCCCTGATTCCAAAACACGAGGATTGTTTTTGTATTTTTCGATGATTGCCATGGCTGGGGGCAACAATGGAACGCGGACGGGAATATCTGTCTTATGGCGGCAGGTGTTAATCCAGTAACCTCCGTCGATACCAAGAGAAAGATTCTTTGGTGTCAATTCATAAACATCAATATATGCTAGGCCAGTATAACAACTAAATATAAACATATCCTTTGCATGTTGGAGGCGAAGAATTTTGAATTCTTTTTGCTCGATGGCTGCAAGCTCATCGGCTGTAAGAAACTGACGATTACTTTTAATGAAGCTTGGCTGGAACTTTTGGAATGGGTCGCGGTCGAGCCAATCGTTTTTGATGGCCATGTTTACCACCTTTCGTAAACGTTCGATGTGTTTCATAATGGTATTTTGGCCACAAGGCTTTTTCTGATCCTTTGGAACATATGCTTTCATGAAGCGTTCGAACTCGGTTAAAAACCTGTAATTGAGTTGCGATAAAAACACATCAGATGTTTTTAGGTGCGCCTTCAGATATTCTTCAACGTACCGACGAGTTGTAAAGTAATTTTTTAAAGTTCCCCATTCAAGGGTTGTTTTCATCTCAACATTGTGATAATCGAAGAGTGATATTAACGAATGTTCTTTTTCTTCGAAACCGCAAAAGAGGTTTTTGACAGACTCTGCGGTTACCAATTTTTTCTTTACTGTGAGTTCCTGGTAGCATTCGGTTAAACGGCTACGAATTTGTTCCAGGTAGGTGTTGAGGTGTCTGATTTCTTCACTTTTGCCTTTGGCTGAACCTTTAGCATCGTTCCAATTGTTGGGATGAATAAATCGCTTGAGAGAAACCTCAACACGGTGACCATCGACAGAAATACGCACGTAAATTGGAAGTAAGCCATCTTTGGCTTTGTTGGAGCGGGTGATAAACTGCACTCCGAAGGTGTTGTTTGTTCTCATGACAATTCAGCTTTTGAGTTTTTGCATTTAAATGATTCGGTTCACCGGAACTCATTCCGAAAATGCCCTCCAAACTCATTTAAACAAGACTAAAAAAAACGACACATTGTATTGATTTAATGCGCTTTGCATCGTTTTAGGTGAACTAAATTAAACTTTAATTTGGTTCACCGTTTAGTTCTCATTTCCGTTGAAATTGTTCAATCGATATTGATTTACAAAAAATGAAAAAGCCTGCAAATCATACAATTTGCAGGCTGATGATATGGGTTGAAACCCATTTTGTCGGGGTAGGGCGACTCGAACGCCCGACCTCTACGTCCCGAACGTAGCACGCTACCAACTGCGCTATACCCCGAAAGTTTGTTTTTGCGGAATTTATTAAAGCTTTATGTGCCCAGTTCCTGACATATCATATACGCCATACCCCGCTAATCGGGTACAAATTTAATTATTCTATGATAATAACAAAAGAAAAGAAAAATTACTAGTTTCACAATTTTGTCCTCTTAATCCTATAAATTTAGTCTTCAAAATTATAAGTTTATTACTATGAGAATTTCCTTTCATGTAGTGGAAACAGAAATTGCAAAAGAAATAAAACAGAAAATTAAAGATAAGACGAATCTTACTGCTTCGGTAGGGTTTTCATACAATAAGTTTCTGGCAAAAATTGC
>JAHEEB010000717.1:0-2005 GCA_024640925.1 Bacteroidota bacterium
CATTTGTTGGATTTGGATAGAATGAAAGTGGGTTTTCTATTTCGTTTATTTTATTATTAATATAGGGGTTCACAGTCACAGCAAAACTGCAAGTGGAAACATTTGAACCAATATCAGTAACACTCCATTATAATGTTGTTGTTCCTATCGGTAAAGTAATACCTGCAAGCGAAGCAGATGAAGTATAATTATTGATTATTGAATCGATTTGGCAATTATCAGATAAAGCAACTAAATCAAATTCTGATCCTTTAACAGTATAAGTGGTTTTCCCCTCAGATAAATTAATTACTGTATCTGCAATACATTCAATATTGGGATAGGTAACATCATGAATTGTTATATTTTGATTAGAATTTATTGAGTTCCCGTTACCATCATCAAATGTCCATATTACAACAGTAGTTCCTTGTATTGTAACAGGGAATTTCGTATTAGTAGTTCCCATAATTATTCCAGCACAAACATCTATTGTTGTTGGCACAGCTGGTGTGACAGAACATTCGCTAATAGCATCTGCTATTGTTGGTGTTAGCGGTACAATATTATCAACTCCTGTACCAGAAATTGTGAAGTAATATGGATTATTATTGGTTGTATTGTTTGCGATATTGATTGTACCCAAAAAAGTACCACAACTTTGTGGTGTAAATGTGACCTGAAAAGTAGTTGAACTACCCGTAGGAATAGTTGCAGGTGCATCAGAAGATAAGATAAAACCCGGGCCTGAGACTTTAACCCTTGTTGTATCTGTTAAGTAAATTGTATCTATACCTGTATTTTCAATTGTAAAAGTCTTACTTATTGTTTCTCCAAGGTTTGTGTATCCAAAATCAGTATTATCTATACTATTCGGGGTCTCATCTCCATTCATAATTTTTATACTATTGCCTAAAATATTAATTTCTTTGTGTTTACTAAATTTTGCCAAAAAGATATCACGACCACTTGAAGATTGCAAACTATTTAAGCCAGTAATTGAGCCAAAATCTACCATTTCCTCGAAAGTACCTGCAATATAAATATTCTCGCTGGAATCAATAGAAATTGAATTACTCCATAAGTTATAACTTCCACTAACCTGTTTTACATAGTCAAAATTTCCAGAAGGATCATACTTTGCAATAAAAATATCCGGTTCTCCCCCTATTTCTGTCATAACCGTTTTTCCATTATCAGGGTCAAAATCTACTGTTCCGGTAAAATAACCTAAAACATATGTATTTCCGTATTTGTCAGTATTTATAAATGTTCCATAATCCATTGTATTACCTCCAAAACCTTTTGCGTAGATGTAATTTCCGGAAGAATCATATTTTGCTATAAAAATATCATACTCTCCGGCATAATTTAGTATAGCCATTCCAGCATCCGGATCAAAATCTATATTTCCGCTAAAAACTCCTGTTATTAAAATATTTCCATCTGGATCAACAGCAATTGATGCTCCAAAATCTTCTGCGCTTCCTCCAATTTTTATTGCATATACATAATTTCCAGTGGAATCGTATTTAGCAATAAAAATATCATGTTCTCCTGAAGAAGTAAAATTCGCTGTTCCGGAATCAGGGTCAAAATCAACTGTGTTTTGGAATTCCCCTGTAATATAAACATTTTCATTTTTGTCAATACCTATCGAAGTTCCAACAGTGTTTCCCGTGCTGCCTATTGTTTTTTCATATACAAGGGTTCCTAAACAATTGAATTTTGCTATAAAAATATTCACTTTATTTCCGGTAATATAAACATTCCCATTTTTATCAATAGCAATTGAAAGACTTATATCTGAATATGGGCCTCCTATACTATTTGAATAAACATAATTTCCGGAGGAATCGTATTTTGCAATAAAAATATCATGTTCACCCTCACTAGTAAGGGTTGCGGTTCCTGCTCCCAAGTCAAAATCAGCTGTTCCTTTAAAATAACCGGTGATATAGATAGCTCCAAATTTATCAACTGCAATCGAATTACTTAAAAGTTGGTCATTACTGCTTAATCTTTT
>JAHEEB010000717.1:2015-3431 GCA_024640925.1 Bacteroidota bacterium
CCAGAAGCATCGTATTTTGCTATAAAAGAATTCCAATCATTGCCATTCTCAATCAAATAAGCCTTACCTGGTCCCGGATCAAAATCTACCTTACCTTCAAAAACGCCAGTAATATATATATTGCCATATTTGTCAATCTTTTCACAAGTTGTATACTGGTTTTCTTGTACATCATAATATCCACCCAATGCTCCGGCCCAGATATACTCACCTATAGCATTGTATTTCGCAATAAAAGCATTTGCAAAATCCGATGAAGGTGAAATAAACTCAGCAATACCAATATTTGGATCACAATCTATTTTACCTTTAAAATAACCGGTAATATAGGTATTACCTTTAGGGTCAACATCTATTGAATTTGATGACCAGACATCTGCAATACCTACACTTTTTAGGTTTATATTATTTCCTGCCGTATCATATTCAGCGATAAAAATTTGCCAGTATCCAAAATCAGAAAGATATGAATCGCCTGTTTCATAAAAAGACCCTGTGACATACACATTTTTGTTTTCACCCAGAACAATTGAATTTCCCCAATCTAAAACCGTACTGCCAAATCGTTTAGCAAATAAATATTTTCCTGAAACATCATACTTTGCTACGAAAGCATCATATTCTCCGGCAGATACCAGATTGTTCGTACCCTCACCGGGATCAAAATCTACCGTTCCGGTAAAATACCCGGTAATATAAATATTCCCATTTGATTCAACGGCAATTGAGTTACTCACATCTTTTGTGGTTCCACCTATTCTTTTAGCATAAACATAATCTCCGGAACCATCGTATTTTGCTATAAATGCATCATAACTATCGGCGAAAGTCAGGGAGGCAGTTCCTAAACCCGGGTCAAAATCAACTGTTCCGGTAAAATAACCTGTAATATAAACATTCCCGTTTGTGTCAATACCGATTGACTTGCAAACATTTTCAGCACTTCCGCCCATGCCTCTTGCGTACACATAATTTCCGGAAGAATCGTATTTAGCAATAAAAATATCATAATCTCCGACAGATGTCAGATTAATAGTACTTTCACCAGGGTCAAAATCAGCAGTTTCCTTAAATCTACCAGTAATGTACACATTTTTATTTTTATCAACAGCAATTGAATTTCCAGTTTGTGCGCTTATACATTTAGCATATATATAATTACCATCAGAATCATATTTTGCTATAAATGCATTAATATATCCATTTGAAGTTAAATTTTTTGTGCCTGTGCCGGGATCAAAATCCACTACACCCTGAAAACTTCCAGTAACATAGATATCCCCATTTTCATCAATAAATATGGCACTTGCATAATCATTATTGTATCCACCCAACCTTTTTACATAGATTAAATATCCTGAAGTATCATATTTTGCAATAAATATATCACTTAGTCCATAAGCTGTGAGGCTTGTG
>JAHEEB010000110.1 GCA_024640925.1 Bacteroidota bacterium
TAATTCAAATATTTTTTTACCTAATTCTGGTTGTTTCATTTTTTTGCAGTTTTATGTTTTCCCAACAATATTATTACTGAATAATCAGGCTTCAAAATTTTAACTCCGTTTTTAACCCGTCATTTACCCGCCATTTACATATTACCCACATTATTAATCGTTTATATTCTTGAATAACCAGCATATTTTATGAATATTCAGGCCCTTTTTTTAAAAATGATCTTATTAACCAAATGAAAAAGTCTAGAATTTCTTCTCTTATTGTTTTTTTGATATTTTTATCCTGATATTGAGTGGTTTCTTAAAATTCTCAAAAATCTAAAAAGAATAACCCTATGAAAATCTGTTCATTTCTGACTTTTATCTTTTTCATATTTTGTATTAAAATTAATGTTTATTCCAAAGTAATAACTGCCGCAAGCTGCTCGCAAACTGATGTGCAGGCAGCCATCGATCTTGCTGCAGACGGAGATACAGTTCTTGTACCTGCAGGAACAGGTATTTGGAAAACTCCGGCATCTACAACACCTGCCGTAACTATCGATAGCAAAGCTATAACGCTCAAAGGAGCAGGTATTGGACAAACTGTAATTTACGACAGTACAACTAATAATAGTTCTAATAGTTGGAAAGAAACAGCACTTTGGGTTGTCGGAGTAAAGAATAAACCTTTCCGGATAACCGGTTTTACCTTTACAGGCTTAAGCGACGGGCAAGGTTTAATTGTTATTCGGGGAAATTGTGAAAACTGGCGTATTGACCATTGCAGGTTTTCCGAACATGGTTCCACCAGCATTATTGCTTATGGTTACGGTGTTATTGATCATTGCACTTTTTATGGATCATCAGTAGAGAAAACCATTAGTCGTACATTATTACCCTCGGGATACGGCGAAACGTCGTGGAACACGCCATTGAGTTTAGGCTCAGCCCAGGCGTTGTATATCGAAGACTGTATATTCGATTTTGGTGCCAAGCAAGGTGACTTTATGGGCAATTGCTGCGATGCCCATGGGGGTGCTCGTTATGTCCTTCGGCATAACAGCGTAAGAAATAAGAATATTGAAGCTCACGGCAGGCAAACAAACGACACCTGTCTGTCCAATGTTATAGGTACGGTAAGCGTAGAAGCCTATAACAACACCTTCACTTCCGAACAGATTTGCTGGGTACCCATGGCATTCAGGGCGGGAACAGGTGCAATATTTAACAACATAGTGAATGGGTATAATCTTGGGGCTATTAATATTTATAATGATCGCAGTATGGCTTCAAAAGATTATTGTCCCTGCAACGGCAGCGATACCATTGATGGAAACGAAGAGACTAATGGTTATCCATGCCGCGACCAGATAGGCCGTGGCCCGCGTGATCCGGAAACTGGTAAACAAACCCTGGAGCCCTATTACCAATGGGATAATACGGTTAATGATACCGGCAAGCTCGCGTTCTTAACCCAGGAAGATGGATTAAATACCACTCATTTAAAGGAAAACAGGGATTATTATAATAACATTCCCCGCCCCTATTACACTCCCTATATTTACCCCCACCCTCTTACCATTGATCAGAATGCTGATATAATATCCCCTTCTGTTCCCGAAAACCTCTCAGGCACATTTGTTGGATCAGGTCAAATTAACCTGAGTTGGGATGCATCAACAGATAACAAGAGAGTAACCGGTTATCGCATTTATAAAAACGGCGTGTTAACAGACACTTCTTTAACAACAACCTATTCCGATATCAATGTTGATACCACTATTATTAATCACTATGCCATATCAGCTTTTGATGCAACTGGTAATGCAAGTGTTCCCTGTAAACCAATAAGTAAATCTCTATTCTCTTTTACAAAGGACTATTTCGAAGAAAAGCAGTTTAGTATTTATCCAAATCCGGCGACAACAACAATAACCATTGAATTCTATACACAAATTTCTTGTGAAACAATAGGAATCTATGATATATCGGGCAGACTGATTCAACCAATAGAATATAAAGCCTTCTCACAAGGAAAACAAGTGCTAAATATCGATGTCTCTGGTTTTAACTCTGGCATTTACTTTATTAAAAGTACATCAGGGAATATGAACTATTGTAAAAAACTAATGAAAAAATAGACCTTAATCATCTTTTGAAAAATCTTTTACACCAACCTTTTAATAGAATGAAAACCACAATGAAATTCTTATCAATCTTTATTATCCAGTGTTTTACTTTATTCTCAATTAACACAGGAATACAGTTGATTTCATTATTTTCAATTAAAATATGTCTTGCCCGACATCAACAGCATCACAACCAGAAAAAACCCCAGGTTTTTTATGCCTGGGGTTTATTCTTATAGTTTAACCTTCAATTCTTCGCCTTTGTAAGTAATTTGCTGATTGAATTTAATAGGCACTTCCACGCCGGTTCCCATATTTGGACTAACCAGTATAATCTTCAAGGTTTTTTCCTTCAGCATACCAGGAAATTGGCCTATACGCTTTCCGACAGTTAGTTCCTTTGTCTGGTCGTTCCATGCAAAGTCAATTGTAGAGAACATTCCTTTTTCGTAGTTGTAATTGTCATTTTCATCCTCATAAAGTGTGAAGCTTCCGTTTGCTCCCGGATAAATCCTTATTTCGAGAGTATCTGCAGGCTTTTCGGTTGCATATTGAACAAAGGGCCCCATTGGAACAATTGAGCCAGCTTTTACAAACAAAGGCATAATATCGATAGGAGCATCTGTAGTTATAGTCTGTCCACCAGGGTATGATTTACCAGTCCAAAAATCGACCCAGTTTGTGCTGGCTGGTAGATATACTTTACGTGTTTTTTCTTTTTCTTCCTTAATTTTTTCACGTTCGAACATATCGGGTGTTTTCCAACGCAATATCACCCTTGAAGCGCCTGTAGAAGTGTTTTCAGTTTCAAAAACAAAATCATATTCTTTCCCTGCTTCCAGGTTTACATATTCTGAGTATTGTTCGGTACTGGTATAGATCATTTTCAGTTCTTTACCGTTCAGGAAAATCCTTTTCTTATCGAAGCATAATAAATGGAACTGGTGTTTACCGGTTTTGTCAGGTATTAGTTTCCCTTTCCAGCGAATCGAATACATCGAATCGGTAGCGTATTCGGGACGACCGGTATACCAGAAAATATGAATGTTGCTGTCAATTTTTCCCAGCGAAACAGTTTTATGTTCCGGATCTTTACAATATGTGGCTTTCAACCCCTGTTTTCCATGGTCTGTTTTAAAATATTTCGGGGCAATTTCAATACTGGCTTCGGGTGGGCGGTTATACATATATTCAGTTACCGGACAAGCCATAAATGCTGGTCCAAACATAAACTGATCGTCAATGGAATAGGTATTTTTATCGATGGTAAAATCCATAGGCAACCCACGCATAATAGTATACCCGTCGTTTGTGACTTTCCATGCCAGAGAATAAATATAGGGCATCAGTCTGTAACGTAAATTATCGAATTTGATGAGGGTTTTTGAGAAATCACCAAATTCCCATATTTCGCGGGGAGTTTCGGAGCCATGTGAGCGAAATATAGGACAAAATGCACCAAACTGGAACATTCGTGTGTATAGCTCCTGATAAGATGCGTCTTTACCACCTGTTGAGAAAGTGCCTTCATAAGCTCCAAGCACAAATCCTCCGATATCGAAAGTCCAGTAAGGAACTCCGGCCATACAGTGGTTTACACCTGCAGATATTTGTTTTTTATAAATTTCCCAGCTGGCCCCAATATCGCCCGACCATGTAGTTGCTGCATTACGCTGTTGACCGGCATAAACTGACCGGGTTAATATATATGCACGTTGTTTATCGGTTTGCTGACGCATATTTTTGTAAACAGCATCGGTCATTGATAGTGAAAAGGCATTTATATACCGTGCCCAGCTTCCCAGAAAATTATCTTCTACTTTTTTCATTTCATATTCGGTAGATCCTTTGGTGAGAGCATTTATTATATCGGGTTCAGTTGAATCTATCCACCATCCATCTATTCCAAAAATATAGAGCCCTTTGTTCAGGTAATCGCAATATAACTTGTTTGCTTCGGGATTAAAGGCATCGTAATATTTAAATCCCGCCCAACCAACAGGTTTATATAGAAAACCTTTAGATAACATATCTTTATATATGGCAGTATTTGGTCCTAAGGCAGGCCATATGGAAATAATCATATGGAAATTGTTTTTATGCAACAGATCGACCATTTCCTTTGGTTTCGGGAAAAGTGTTTTATCGAAAAACATACCGCCCCAGTTAGCTGCACCATTCCAATAGTCCCAGTCCTGAATCATATTGTCAATAGGAATTTGTAATTTCCTGTATTTCATGGCAACCGATGTTATCTCAGCCTGGGTATCATAATGTTCTTTGCTTTGCCAATATCCATATGCCCATTTGCCATACATTGGTGCCTGACCGGTTAATGTGCGGTAACCAGCAATAACCTTATCCATTGAGGAACCAGCAATAAAATAATAATCAATATTATCAGCAACATCCGACCAGAAAGAAGTCTGATGGTTTAAATCGCTGAATACGGTTTTTGAGTAATTGTCCCATAATATTCCATATCCGTTTGTCGAAACCAGAAAAGGAATAACCGCTTCGGTATTTGCCTGCAGCAGAACAACCTCGCGATTGCGATAATTCATAAAACCACTCTGATGCTGCCCAAGTCCATAAACGCCTTCGTCGGAAGTGAGTTTAAATGACTGTTTAATGTGAAAGGCATTATCTTTTCCATAGGTAACCTTTTCGAATAGAGGAATCCCGGATTCTTTCAAGAGTGTATTTTTCGAATTATTTATATATTCAATACTTCCGTCCTTTTTATTAATAATTACAGAAAGAGCAGTTGAGGCAAGAGTCACTTTTTTACCTGAATTATCAATTTCTATTTTAATATCAGGGAGAGAATCACCAATAACCATAAGGCTTTTTTTCTCCATTTTACCCTGTCTGTTCCATTTGATAACCCGGACAATATCTTCGGAATAGAACTGAACAATAAGGTTCAAGCTGTCTGATTCGAGTTTTACCCCGTTTTTAACATCACTTACCACTGTTTTCTCTGAACAGCCGGATAACAATAAGGCTAGTATAAAAACAAACCCCCAAAGTGCATTTTTCATTATTTATTATTTTAGTTTATTTTTTCATTTTTCGAAATTAGAAAACCATTCGAAGAACAGGTTTGATAGTAAATCCATACTGATAATTCTTGTCAAGAAGGCGGTATTCGTCGTGTACCGGTAATCCCCAACTGTTATCGCCTCCAACCCCTTGTTGGTGCAAATCAATGCAAACTTCCACTTCGTTTTGGAAAGGGACATCAATGGTATGTATGGTTTTTTCGGTAAAATCTTCTTCGAAATAGTGATGAGCATTTACCTCAAGCAGTTGTTTGCCTGAAATAAGCAATCCTGTCCCATCGGAGTTCTGAAAAGCTACCCATCTGACATCCGTTTTGTTCCCGTTTTCCATGGGTGTAATGTAAGGCGTGTATTGTTGCATTACAGTACCAGAATACAAGCCTACAAAAGCACTTGTTTTTCTATCCCAATAATTTTCGTGAGGCCCACGTCCATACCAGGTCATCTTATTTAGTGTACCAATGGTGGCAAGTTTCATTCCAAAACGTGGAAGCTCGGGAAGGGTATCAAAAGTCTTTTGAATGGATGCCCAAACATCAATGCTACCATCCTTTCTAACTGTATACCTGTTTTTATAGGATGAATTGCCCGGTAATAAAACAGAATTCACTTCCAGAATAACAGAATCGGAAGTTTCACTGATAATCTGAACTTTTTCTATTGTTTGTATTTTATTTATATTCTTCCAGATAGAACAACGGGTTGGCATTCGGTTTCCTTTATCATTATCTGTTGGAATTCTCCAGAAATTTGGAACCAGATTTCTACGTAAAAAACTTTTCCCATGAAAAACATAATCCTTCAGCTCACCTGTGTTCTTATCAAAAATGATGGTGAAATCATTTCCTGTAATTGAATATCCTTCGTAAGTATTGGTAAGAACCAAATCGCTACCAATTATTACAGGATTTGATTTGATGTTAGGTTTAAAGGGCACAGCAACCTGGTCTGTGGCAACAATATGTTGAACAGGGTATCCTTTCCTTGTATTTTTAAGTGTTACATAAAAGTTAACAAAATATTCTACATCGGGGTTTGAAAAAGCATTTGAAGGAATGGAGAATTCTGCAGCAGATTGAGGATCAACACCGTTTGGAAGGTCTACAATACCTTCTGATAGTGGTTTTCCGTTTCCAATAATTTTATATGAAAGAATAAATTCATTGAGGTTTGTAAAGAAATGTTTATTCCTTATTTCAAAAATCCCTTTACTGACATCTATCGGACAAATACGAACGTTTTGATAAACTTTTTTAATCTCCCACATAGCAGGTTTTGGAGTTATATCAGGAAATACTAACCCATTTATGGCTCCATTACCATCGCTGATAATATCCGAAGGGCCAAAATCGCCACCAATTGCCCAATATTTTTCACCCGTACTGTTTGTTTGGGCAATGCCTCCGTCAATCCAGTCCCATATATAGCCGCCCTGTAACATCGGATATTGCTCAATAACATCCCAGTAATCCTGCAGATTACCATTACTATTATTCATGGCATGCGAATATTCGCACATGATAAGCGGTCTGGGGTCGTCCATTTTGGTAAATGCAATCAGTTCATTTATTGTATGGTACATAGGGCAGACTATGTCCGTATATGACTCACGGAAGCAAACTTCGTATTGAACCATTCTTGTAGAATCGTTGTCTTTTACCCATTTATAAGCAGTGGCAAAGTTTTCACCTTTACCCGATTCATTTCCCAAAGACCAGGAGATTATACACGGGTGGTTCCTGTCACGTTCAACCATGTTTTCCACTCTGAATAATATCGAAGGCAACCATTCCGGTTCACTGGCAACACTCGATATAGTAGTGTATGCATATTCGCCGCCTAAATATTTGCATAGACCATGAGCTTCGATATTTGCTTCGTCAATAACATAAAGACCATATTCGTCGCAGAGTTCATACCAAATCGTATTGTTAGGGTAATGCGAAGTGCGTACAGCATTAATATTGAACTGTTTCATGAGTTCAATTTCTTTTATCATTTGTTCCCGGGAGAGGATTCGTCCGGTAAATTCGTTATGTTCGTGTCTGTCAACGCCTTTGAAAAGAACAGGTTTACCATTGATTAAAAGCTGCTGGTTTTTTATTTCACTTTTACGGAATCCGACCCGTTGAGAAATTATTTGAGATTTCTTTCCATCTTTCAGAGTAACTATCAAATCGTACAAATTTGGCTTTTCCGAACTCCATTGGAGTGGAGAAGAAATGATAGTATCGAGCCTTACTTCTTTTTTTTCCTTCTCATTTAAGAAGATATCCATTTTTTGTTTAAGAACACTTTTTCCATTGATTCGGTTAATCAGTTCAAGGTCTAAAGAAGCTTGTTTCCGGCTTTTATTATCATTTTCTATAAGTAGTTTTGATGAGAAAAGACCGTTTATATAATTTTTATCGAGTGTTGAAGTTATTTCAATATCGCGGATAGACAGGGTATTTGAAGCAATAAGACAAACGTCCCTTTCAATACCGCTGAACCTCCAGTAATCCTGATCTTCGAAATAACTTCCATCGCCCCAGCGATAGACTTGAACAACAACACTATTAATGCCAGGTTTTAAAAAAGAGGTTATTTTAAATTCCGAAGCAGTTCTAGTATCCTGGTAAAATCCAACATATTGGCCATTTAACCATACATAAAAAGCGGAGGAAACACCTGCAAAATGGATATAAACTTGTTTGTCTTTCCAGTCATCGTCAATAGTAAAGGTACGTTGATAAATACCAATTGGGTTGTAATCCATAGGAACCTTCGGAAATGTGTTAGGGAAGGGGTATACAATATTTACATCGATAGGAACATCAAAACCCTGAAATTGCCATTCAGCAGGCACCTGAATTTCTGACCAGGAAGAAAAGCTAAATTCAGGTTTGAGAAAATCTGTTTTAATATCTGCAGGTTTCCTGAACCAGGCAAACTTCCACGTTCCGTTTAATGATTGATAATATGTCGAATTCTCAGGCAGATAGGTTAATGCCTGTTTTTTGTCCTGGTAATAAAAAAATGTTGTATGTCTGTCAGAAGTTCCCACTTCATTTTTCGAAAAATCTTTCCATTCATCCGACTGACTGAATGATGACGAGACAGAAAAGAAGAACAGGAGAGCAGCAAAACATTTCATAGAATGGATTTTCTGGCAAGGTAATACAGTTTTTGTTGACGATAATGGTACGGATGTTTCAAAATTCTATATAAAATGTAAGATTCAATTCATACAATAGTTTATAAAGAAGCAGAAAATCCTTTTTGCACATTTCCAAGTAAGGATGAACGAATAAAATAACGGATTAGTTCTACTGTAGATTAGGCTTTTTTTTACTAACTCAATCCTTACCCATGCAATTTTAAACGAGTTATAAAAATAAACAGAGTTAGTCAGTTCTTTATAATCTGTCAAAGCAAATTAGTATAAATTAAATAAAAGCGACGAGGTTCAAAATATATACAATGCAACCATATTCGATTTATAAAATACCTATCCTTTCAGATATATAATTATTCCTTAAACTTATTAAATCAGTTACTACTATAGAAAATAAATTGTAAGGAAATTTTCATCAAAAGAAGAATAATTAAATCATTGTAAATAACACATTATGCTTTTAAAATTTAAGCGAATGACATTAATTTGTTTATAATTAAACTATATAATCAAACATTTCAGTGATAATATTTTTGAATTGGCCGGGTAGGTATATTTTGTAAATCGTAGTTTAAAGCACCAAGCAATAGTTGAAAACCCAAAATAAGAAGCAATGCAGAAATCATCACTGTTCCGCTTGAAGCAATAATGTGAGTTTTAAAACTTAGGATCCAATGATAAATACCAAATATAAGTCCGATCAGAAATAAAATAAATCCGATAAATAGTTGAGCAGAACCAGCATTAAAATCTCTTAATAAATAATTATAAAAGATTCTTTTAATAAACCGTTTACAATATTTAAACGGGAACTCAAATAAGACCCGACGAATTTTAAGGTTCGATTTTTCATCACCATA
>JAHEEB010000718.1 GCA_024640925.1 Bacteroidota bacterium
GGATTTTTGCTATATCGAGCATAATATTTAAGTTGGACGGATGTGTCATCCGGTAATTTAATTCTTTTGGCTGATGTTACAATTGGCACAAACCGAAAGTTCACCTCTAAGCCTTTTATCGACCATTTCGATAATCCGTTCACGAAGGACTTCAAGCTTAATTGTACTAATTACCTCGTTCGCAAAAGCATACATCAGAAGATGTTTTGCTTCGTCATATCCAATGCCTCTTGAGCGGATGTAAAACAAGGCATCAATATCGAGTTGTCCGACTGTAGCTCCATGACTGCATTTGACATCATCGTTATAGATTTCAAGTTGGGGTTTTGTGTTCATTTTTGCCTGATCAGAAAGCAGGATATTGTTATTTCGCTGATAGGCCTGGGTTTTCTGGGCATATTTATCGACATAGATTTTACCATTGAAAGCGCCGGTAGCCGCATCATTGATAATTCCTTTTATTAATTGATTACTGGTACAATGTGGTTTGGCATGATGAACATTTGTAAAAGTGGCCATATGCTGTGTACCATCTGCCAGGAATAAACCGTTTAATGTATTGGAAGCACCTTCTCCATCGAGTTTTACAAAAGTATTGTTTCGAATAAGCCCTCCGTGCAATGATAAAGTGTTTCCTGAAAAAGAACTATATTCTTTTTGATGGATAAAAATGTTTGATATCTGGCTAGAGTTACTATTCTCGTTTTGCAGGCGATTGAAATCAATATTGGCATTTGGTCCTAAGTAGATTTCGGTAAGAGAATTGGTAATGAAACTCTTGGCGCATAATGTATGATCGCAGAAAAGCAAAGAAGCTTGAGAACCAGATTCAGCAACAATCAGGTTACGTCTTGTTATTCGCAGATTCTTTAAGGAGTACCCAACATTAATAATCTGTATTGGGGTTTCGATAACCACATTTTCGGGTATATAAAGAAAAACTCCATCCTGTGCAAACATGGTACTAAGAGCAGCCATGCTGTCCTGGTTTATATCGGCATATTTACCAAAGTGCTTCTTAAAAATATCCGGATACTTAGTTGCCGCCTCAGCCAGACTACAGAGGATTACCCCTTCGGGCAGATTTACCGGCCTGTTATGCGAATAAAAAAAATCATTCAACACAAGGGCAATATGTGTTGCCAGTTCTGGAATATCACAGTGAAACAAGTCATCTAAATTGACTTCGAAATTAAGGGGTGCAAGTTCGTAACCATATTCGCTTCCTGTAAGGTATGGTTCAAGGTTTGTGTATTTATATGATTCGTTCTTTCGGGTTGGTATTCCCAACCGTTTGAAACTTTCCAGTGCAGCATTCCTGTATTCATGAATAAAAGGAATATCATGTGCTGTAAGGTTTCCTGAATTATTATTATATAATTCGATAAGCTCTTCTTGTAATGTTTCCAGCTTAGTCATTGTTACCTCAACTTTTCAGATTAGTTTTCTTCTTTAATCCAGTCGTAACCTCTTTCTTCGAGTTCAAGAGCAAGTTCTTTCCCGGCTGATTTTACAATTTTCCCTTTGTATAAAACATGTACATGGTCAGGAACAATGTATTCAAGCAACCGTTGATAATGAGTAATGACAATAGTTGCATTATGGCTGGTCCGAAGTGTATTTACTCCGTTGGCAACTACTCTGAGGGCATCAATATCCAGACCCGAATCGGTTTCGTCAAGTATAGCAAGTTTTGGATTCAGCATTGCCATCTGAAATATCTCATTTTTCTTTTTCTCACCTCCACTGAATCCCTCATTCACTGAGCGATTTGTCATATTTGCAGTAATCTCTACAATTTCTTTCTTTTCCCGCATCATTTTCAGAAAATCAGATGCAGAAAGGGGTTCAAGTTTACGATATTTGCGCTGCTCGTTTACAGCTGTTTTCATAAAATTAACCATTGATACACCAGGAATTTCAACAGGGTATTGGAAACTCAGGAAAAGGCCCATTCTGGCTCTTTCTTCCGGGGAGAGTTCAAGTAGGTTCTTATCCATGAAACTTACTTCTCCTTCGGTAACTTCAAAAATATCACGCCCTGCAAGCACTGCAGCAAGTGTACTTTTCCCCGATCCATTTGGTCCCATTATTGCATGCACCTCACCTGCATTTACAGTAAGGTTTATTCCTTTTAGTATCTCTTTTCCTTCAATGGAAGTATGTAAATTTTTAATAGTGAGCATATTCAAAAAATAATGTTGTTTATTCTAAATTATCCTACACTGCCTTCAAGACTAATTTCCAACAATTTTTGAGCTTCGACAGCAAATTCCATTGGAAGTTTATTAAGAACTTCCTTAGCATATCCGTTTATAATAAGCCCAATAGCTGTTTCCGTATCGATACCACGCTGGTTGCAATAAAATATCTGATCTTCGCCAATCTTTGAGGTAGTTGCTTCGTGTTCAACAATAGCGGTTTCATTATCGATTTCAAGATAGGGGAATGTATGAGCACCACATTGATCGCCTAAAAGCAGAGAATCACATTGGGTGAAATTCCGAACATTACTGGCAGTTTTGGCAACCTTAACAAGGCCCCTGTAGCTGTTCTGGCTTTTCCCGGCAGATATACCTTTCGAGATTATGGTACTGCGCGAATTATTACCAATATGAATCATTTTGGTACCTGTATCGGCTTGCTGGTAATTGTTTGTAACAGCAACAGAATAAAACTCACCAACAGTGTTATTGCCCTTAAGAATACAACTCGGATATTTCCAGGTTATGGCAGAACCAGTCTCAACCTGAGTCCATGATATTTTAGAGTTGTCACCTTTACAAATTCCACGTTTTGTAACGAAGTTGTAAATACCTCCTTTGCCATTTTTATCACCAGGGTACCAATTCTGAACAGTGGAATATTTAACTTGTGCATTATCGTGAGCAACAATTTCTACAATAGCTGCGTGAAGTTGGTTCTCATCACGCATAGGTGCAGTGCAACCTTCGAGATAACTAACATAGCTGTCGTCGTCAGCAACAATAAGAGTACGTTCAAATTGGCCTGTATTAGCAGCATTTATTCTAAAATATGTCGATAGTTCCATTGGACAACGCACACCTTTTGGTATGTAACAAAACGATCCATCGGAAAAAACCGCAGAATTAAGAGTAGCAAAGAAGTTGTCAGTATAAGGAACCACAGAACCCAGGTATTTTTTTACTAAATCCGGGTGTTCCTTAACCGCTTCACTAAATGAACAGAAAATAATACCAAGCTCAGCCAGGTTTTCACGAAAGGTAGTCTTAACTGACACGCTGTCCATAACAGCATCGACAGCAACACCAGCTACACCGGCAAGATGTTTTTGTTCTTCGAGCGGTATACCAAGTCGACTGAATGTATCGAGCAACTCAGGATCAACCTCATCTATACTGCCATATTTTGGTGTTTTACGCGGAGCTG
>JAHEEB010000719.1 GCA_024640925.1 Bacteroidota bacterium
TTCCAATCCGCATAAATGTTAATACAAATATGATTAACAGATATATTCCGCCAATTACCGGCAAAGTCTTTTTAGCTCCGGCACTCTTTTCTGTTTTCTTAAAGTAAAAAACAGATATCATGAAAAGGATTCCGATAGAAGGTACATAGCAATACCGATCGGCCATATAAGCATCGCCAACAGGCATAAGCTGAAGTACAAGAAAAATATTAATCAGGAAAAACAATGTTCCAAAAAGATATTCCTTCTTATTTCTTATTGTAAAAAACAGAAAGGCTAAAACGCCTGTTACAAGGAAAGGAAACAGATAAAAATAGGACGGTATACCACCACCTGCCGTCTTAGTCGGATATGGATACAGCGCTGAAAGATTTATGGGTAAAATGAGTTTTGTAATGTATTGTACCAATCCATAACTGGCAAAAGAAATTCGCTCAAACAGGCTGAATGTCCCTTTTCCAAGTACCGAAGATGTCGATTTCTGCGCATATACTGCAACAATGCCGAAAATCAAAGAAAGCAAAATAAAGGGAACTTTCTCAAGTATGACCTTTTTATCCAACAGTTTTCTGCCGAGAAATAAATCAATTGCCAACAAAGTAACAGAGAGCGAAACAGCTGTTCCCTTTGAAAGCAAAGAAAAAAGGCATAACACGAAAGCGAATAGAAAAAACTTCGACTTCCTGTGTTCAAGAAACCGCAGATAAGTCAACAGTGATAACAGAAAGAAAAAAGTATACAAAACGTTTTTGTTCTCCGATACCCATGCTACTGATTCTACATGCAGGGTATGAATTCCAAACAACAAAGCTGTAATGAAAGGAATAACAGAGATTGATTTTTCAGAAGCCCCGGAGAGTCTAAGAAGACGGGTAACAAAAAAATAAACAAGAACCGAGTTACCAACATGAAAAAACAGGTTCATAAGTTGGTATACCCATGGATTGATATCTCCAAGCTGAAAAGCAATGGAATAGCACAACATTGAAAACGGATGGTAGTTACCACAATAAAAATGTGTAAAAATGGCTACCAGGTTTTTCAGGTTCAATGGATTGATATACGGATTTCCCAACACATAAATATCGTCGTCCCAATTTGTTAGTTGATTCTGAAAAACCCTCAGGTAAACAATAATTGTAAGAGTAACAATAGTAAGAATCGGGAGAAATTTATTTGACTTATGATTATTTGTGTCAATTATCTTAGCACTTCCCACTTTATTCGTCTTAGTGGTTGTTTTGTTTGCCTTGTTCATTATTGATATAGTTTTAGTAGGTATTTGGGAATTCTATTGACAATATTTATTCAAATCGGCTTGTGCAGCTGCAAAGCCTTTGTTTATTGATGTCTGCAAATCGGAGCAACCCTGCTGTTTGTTGCCTGAGAGAACAAAAGACATTCCCCTTATATAATAGGAAACCCCTTGTTCCGGATTGTTCTGCACAACAACATTCATGTCTTTTATAGCATTCACATAGTTTGCTGAATAAAAAAAGGCTGCACCCCGGTTATGGTAATTGTTTAAGTTCTGAGGAACCATTTCTATTGCTTTGGAGTAATTTGTAATAGATTCGGGATACTTCCCCTGATTATAATAAGCAAATGCCTTTACAGAATATGCATCGGCAAAGTTTGCATTGAGAGAAAGTGCCTTATCACAATCAGAAACGGCTCCATTAAAATCACTTATCATTATTTTAGCTTCGGCCCTTCCTGTATAGGCTTTCAGGTAATCTGGATCAATTCGCAAAGTGCGGGTTAAATCGCTAATAGAGCCTCCCGGATCATTCGTTTTTGCTCGGACAATTCCACGGTTACAAAAAGCATCAGTATAAGTTGAATCGAGTTCTACAGCTTTAGTAAAACTAGCAAGAGATTCATTAATCCTACCTAAATTGAAAAGGGCAATTCCCTGATTGTTATATGCCTCATGGAACTCAGGCATTAATTCAATGGCCCGATTAAAATCAGATAATGCCCCCTGGTTATCGCCTTTGTCTTTTTTAACTACTCCTCTATTGTTCCAGGCCCTGGGTATATGATCATCCCTGGTAATAACGTCATTCCAAAAATCAAGGCTATTGTTCCAGACTTTCACCCTTTGATTTGATCTAAAAGTATATAGAGAAATTAAAACCAGCACAACTATGTAGAAAACATTCCTGTTTTTAATAAACCTCATCAATCCGAGTGCAACCAACAGAAAAAAACCGATTGAAGACACATAAATATACCTGTCGGCCATAAGAGCATTACCAACCGGAATAATCTGCACCAGAAAAACAAGATTAGCAACATAAAAGAGAATTCCAAAAATCACAAGACGAGACAATCGTTTGCGGTAGTATAACAGAGCTGCTGATAAAACAACTACCAGCAGAAGACACAAATAATGAATAGCTGATGCATTTTGTGGATATGAGTAATATGCCGAAAGATTTACAGGTACACAAAGTTTTATTAAATAATTTATAAAACCATATCCTCCAAATGCCAGTTGCTCATATAACGGAAAGTTGACATTACCAACCAAAACGCTTTCTTCGTATTGCGACACAAAAGCAACGATTCCAAATACAATTGACAATATAATGAATGGCACTTTCTCTAGTATAACTTTTGAGGATAACAGCCTGCGCCCATAATAATAATCGATAAGAACCACACAAAATGTTAATGAAACTGCCACCCCTTTTGACAAGAGCGATGCCCCAAAAAGAAGTATAGATAATAACAAAAGTGAATATTTCTCTTTTATAACAAACCTGGCATAACAAATTAAAGACAATAGAAAGAAAAGAGTATAGAGCACATTTTTTCGCTCCGAAACCCAGGCCACAGATTCAACCTGCAAAGGATGAACAGCAAAAAGCAAGGCAGCAACAGAAGCTACCAGGTAGCCCGAAATAGTATCGGGTTTGGTTACTCCCTCTGTATCCTTTTTTTGCAAAAGAATTGTTATCAACCAAAAAACCAATAATGAATTTATTATATGGAAAAATAGGTTTGTATAGGTATAAACCTTAGGATTAAGTTTGTCAATTTTATAATTCAACGCATAGGAAATCATCGTAAGCGGGAGATAATTGCTTACGTACTTTTGTGTAAAAAAAGTTTTAATGTTTTCCGAATGAAGACTAGTAATATCTGCATTTTCAGTCACATATAAATTATCGTCCCAGTTAAGCAAATTATTCTTTGAAAGCGAAGAATAGCCAACAAGGACGAACAAAATAAGAACAACTGATAATCCAAGAAGATATTTCTTCGAAAATCTATTATTGCTGACTTTTGTTTTACCTGATACGCTTTTATTCTCCCTTAAACTGGACGATGGCTTTTTCGTCGCGGGGTACTTTTTCATTTTGTTGGTTTTGGTCTTTTGTGATTTTCATTGTTTTCAGGATT
>JAHEEB010000720.1 GCA_024640925.1 Bacteroidota bacterium
TGAGAATGCTAAACTTTCAATTTTTAATCTTTCGAACATAAAATTGGCAAAAAAAAAGGAAGGCTTTAAAACCTTCCTTAATAATATTTTTTAATGGAGAAAATATTACTTCCTTCTGATATCATCAGAAACAGTTAATCTTTTTCTGCCTTTTGCTCTTCTGCGAGCAAGCACTTTTCTGCCATTATGAGTTGACATCCTTTCGCGGAAACCATGTTTGTTTTTCCTTTTTCTTACCGATGGTTGAAATGTCCTTTTCATCGTTATATGTTTTTATAAGTTTCTATTCTTTTTTTGGAAATGCAAAAGTATTTGTTTTTAGATAATAATCAAATTTATTTCCCTTAAAATATTTTTATTTCGTTACCCCGAGTTTGTAAAACTAAGTTTTTCCTATGATAATTGCCTGTTTTTAGACTTGTGCGCAATAGATTTTTTTAAGAATTTCTTCAATACATTTTTTTATATGGAAATAATATGCGCTTAAATCCGTTCTGATTTATCCCTTATCTTTGTTAAAAAGTAAATATGTGTATGAAGCGAATTGTAAACATTAGTTTATCAATACTTTTATTGTTTCTGATTTCTTCTTGTAAGAACAAAAACGTTGAAAATACAGAAAAGAAGAGCAATATTGTAGCTGTGCATCGGTTCGATCAGGAATTGTTTTCTGTCGATATCTATTCATTTGAGAAAGGAGCAGCTGAACTGACAAGAAAATATCCAAAGTTTATGACATTGTTCAGCAACCGCATCATTGAAATAGGTGATACAAGTTCTGAAGATTTTTACAATTACCTGAAAATGTTTACCACGGATCAGGCTGTGTTCAATATGTATAAACGTGTGGAAAAGGTTTATCCCGACTTTGTGTCGTATTCAGCTTTATTGGACGAAGGATTCAGTAAGTTTAATAATTTCTTTCCCGATAAAAAAATTCCGGAAGTATACACGTATGTTTCCGGGTTCAACCAATCCGTTGTTACTACCGAGGACTTTGTGGGTGTGAGCCTCGAAAAATACCTGGGCTATGAGGAGCCTTTATATAACGAACTTACTCCCGCATTACCATTATATGAGCGAAACAGGATGAACCCATCCAACCTTGTTCCCGATATTTTCAGGGCCTGGATTGTAACAAGTTTTGATTATCCTGAAAAACAAAACAATCTTCTTGCTAATATGATTCATGAGGGGCGCAGTGTATACCTGTTGAAACAAATCATTCCCGATCTGCCCGATACCATTGTTCTGGGTTTCGATACTAAGAAGCTGAAATTTTGTGTTGAGGCTGAAAAAGATATGTGGACATATTTAATCGAACAAAAATTATTGTTTATTACAGATCAGTTAAGAATAAATCAATTTATTGAGGAAGGACCATTTACTAAAGATTTTAACAGGGAATCTCCAGCCAGGGCCGCTGTTTGGCTCGGGTACAGGATAGTTGAAGAATATATGAAACGAAATAAACAGGTTACCTTACAAGAATTGATGTCTGAGAAAGATTTTCAGAAGATATTATCGGAGTCTCGCTATAATCCTTAAAATATAAAACCTGATTTTTTAAAATTGCGTATAAGTCATACTGTTAATCGGAAAGGAATTATTTTATTAACGATTAGCGAATAATCAGCAAATTAAGAGATTTTATGGTTATTAAAGAACAAATTAAAATATGATGAAAAAAATTATAGTTATCCTTTTCTCTTTCTGGGAACTTGGTTTAATGGCACAAGAAGATAATTCACAGATTTGGCAAAACGGAGTTGAAGCTTTACAGGAAGGTAATTTGATAAAGGGTATAGAAATGATGAACCGTTATCTTAAGGTTAGTCCTTCCAATCCATATGCTTTATTTAATAGAAGTATGGCATATTATCGGTTGGGCGATATCGAAAATGCATGCAACGACCTCGTTTTAGCGCAAAGTTTGGGTTTTGAGGAGAATAAAGATTTTACAGAATTTATGTGCGACCCTGATTATAAAATTGGGTTGATGAAAGATGAATATTACAAAGATCAGGAATTGTTACCTGAAAAGGGGTACAGACCAGTTTATACTAGAAAAGACTCTTTGCGTGGTGCTTTGCGGCCAGAGAGAACATGTTTTGATGTGTACTTTTATAATCTTAGTGTTAGAATATTAACCCGCTCGAAGAGTATAACCGGTGATAATGAAATATTTTTTCGTGTTACTAACGAAACATCCCGGATCCAGCTTGATTTAACTACATTGCTTCAAATCGACAGTATTTTATGGAAGGGCAGAATACTTCAATATACCCGCGAATTTGATGCTGTATGGGTTGATTTTCCTGAAATTCTCAGGTCCGGGACAGATGAGATGGTTCATGTATACTACAGAGGTACTCCGCGTGTTGCCCCGAAACCACCCTGGGATGGTGGTTTTGTTTGGGATCATTCCAGTTTATTTACCTGGTTCAATGGAGTTGCCTGTGAACATCTGGGAGCAAGTGCATGGTGGCCAAACAAAGATCACCTGTCCGATAAGCCCGATTCGATGGGAATAAATATAGAAGTTCCTTCTAAATATCAGGCAGTTTGTAATGGACGCTTACGAAAAGTGATTCCTTTGAATGATAAATTTACCCGGTATGAATGGTTTGTCGATTATCCGATTAATAACTATAATGCCACTTTTTATATGGGCAAATTTGCAGAGTTTACCGATACGTTAATTACCGTGGGCGATACCCTGGTGTGTCGATATCACGTTCTGTCCAAGAACCTTGATGTTGCAAAGGAGCATTTTAAGCAAGCCAGGGAAGTAGTTGACTTTTATAACAGGGCATTTGGCCCTTTCCCTTTCTGGAAGGATAATTACCGATTAGTGGAATCGCCCTTTGAAGGTATGGAGCATCAAACTGCTATAGCTTATGGTAATGGATATAATAATGAAAATAGCGCTACGACATACTTAAATAAAGGGTATGATTATATTATTGTTCATGAAACAGCTCACGAATGGTGGGGAAACACTGTTTCGGCAGCCGACATGGCAGATGTATGGATTCAAGAGGGCTTTACCACTTATTCAGAGTTTTTGTTCCTGGAGGAAAAATTGGGGTATCTTGAATCAATTAAAGAATTGCAGCACCATATGGTTTATATTTTTAATATTTGGCCTATGGTGCAGAATCGTGATGTGAATGAAAATTCTTTTGCAAGCGGTGACATATATTATAAGGGTGCAACTATGCTACATTGTCTTCGGTCAACTGTTGCCAACGATTCGTTGTTCTTTGGTTTTATTAAAGGTTTTTATCAGACATATAAGGGAAAGTCTATACATACCAGCGATTTTCTGGAGTATGCCAAATCATTTTTTCCAACGGATTATACTCCACTTTTTGAAAAGTTTTTATTCGATAAGGATATTC